>JBMYJV010000028.1:0-11620 GCA_049594755.1 Candidatus Poseidoniaceae archaeon | reverse complement strand
AGTCTGCTGGCAAGTTCGTCGTATCATAGGAGAGATTCCAATTAGCTGTCCTTGAGCCTGTTGCAGTGATGGTGACGTCAACGATTTCGCTTGTGCCTGGTTCGACTCTTGTCACGGTTTCAGGACCTTGTATAGCGACATCGTATGGTTCAACGACAGTCAACGTCACTTGCTCAATATTGTTGTCTTCACGCGCCTCGCTCAGATTCTGGTTAACGTCGAGTACGAGTTCGAAGGTGTGTGTCCCTAGGGTGGCGGTGACATCGACGCTAAAGGTTGCAGGCCCTCCTTCTCCGCTTGGAGAGAGTGGTTCAAGATCTTCGAAGCGGACTCGTGTTAACTCTTGACCGTTCATGTACAATGCGCAGTCAATGTTGTCCTCGTTTTCCCAAGTCCCGATATTCGCAAACTGGCCTGTGACTGTCAGTGTTTGTCCCGGGTCAGGTGAAACAGGATTGAAGGAAATACCATTGCCATCAGGGAGCGGTGCTAAATCAAGCAAACGTTGTGAAACAAGCGTATCTCCGTAGAGCATGTCGAGATAACCATCTCCATCAAGGTCTGCGAAGGCAGGAGCAGACCATACGCGATGGGGCATTGAAAGTGGTTCATCCCATCCCTCTGAAACCTCATTATCGTATCCAGTGTCACCTTCGAAAACGAAGATACGGCGACCAAATGCCACAACAATTTCTGGATCTCCCTCTCCATCAATATCCATCCATGCGGGAGGAGAAACTGCAATTTCGTCGTTATCATTGCCCGAACCCCCTCTGTTCATGACCTTGTTCCACACCTCTGAAGGGGGGTCGTCGGTCATGTCGTGGCAACCTACCATTCCCTCTCTGTCGAATGTTACTGAGGATGCTGAATACCAAGTTGCCCAGCACAAACGATCGTGTACACCATCATCATCCAAATCAATTGGTAGTGGTGGCGCATCAGCGTACCCATTGCGAACTCGGAAACTGAAAATTTCCTCAGTCGACGTCAATTCCATACCAATGAAACGCGCGCCCAAGCCAACGGTCCGGCCGTTAGCATCAGTTGGCACCGTCAAAACCATTTCCGGTGCAACATCTTGATCAAGTTGAACAACAACTGGACTGGGCAAGCGAAGTCGGGGCGCATCCGAATCTGTGTCTGTACCTGATAACGCAACACGACCCCAATCGTTCGAACCAGTACTTCCGTCGATCCTCCAAATCCACATGTTTCCTGAGTTCTCGTCGATGGTTGTCGCAACAACAACGGACGTTTGCGCATCGAGCTGAGCCCACGCAGGGTCGCTCGGATGTGTACCTCTGTCGAGTGTAACATCCCAGTTCACAGTTGGAGCGTTCGCTCCAAGTGGTAAACTGATGATGTGCGGGTCGTCTGTTGTGGAGTCGACGACAGTGAGGACAAGTTCCGGTTGTCCGTCAAGTTCCAGATCTGCTAGAAGCGGCTGAGTGACGGATAGGTGATTGCTCTGTCGTGTCTGAAAATGTGGACTCGTGATTCCAATTCTGTAATCTGTGCTGGTCCACGACCACATCAATTCGTTTGAATGCCCTCCGCTTTGCCAACCGGACTCGTCACAGTTCAACTCTGGTGACCACACATCCACCTGAAGCGATGAATCTGTGTCATAACTCACGATGATTTCAAAAGTACCATCCAAGTCTACATCCGCTAGTACCGGAGTAGAGCGTGCAGCTTTTGTGTCGCCGAGATCAACTTGCCATGCTAGATCGGCATCATCTCCTGAAAACAGAGACAATTTCGTCGATGATGTTGATGTGCTTTCGTGGAGGACGACCGCAAACAGGCCAAACGGCGCACAACGTTGTATGGCTCCAGGGGTTGTAGTGAGGCTTTTGGAGAAATTTCCGATAATCGAACCGTAGGCATCTGATCCGATATCATCATCAAGTGCAACCCAGTTGATGACGGGATCATCAACTGTCAGCATTGTGCCTGATTGGGTGTCATGGGTTGGCATCGAACCATTGCGTGTAGGCGTACCCCCGTATTGGCCCCATGGTTGCTCGTAAGGGCTCCATGGTTGTTCGGATGTCCGCTCAATGATTTTTTCATCTGCAAAATGCGTCCAATGAATCTGAGTCAGGGATACCGTGAGCATCAAAACAACGATGCCGATGGCAGGGAATTGTCGCCCTGCTTCGGAATGGCTTTCGCTGCTCATTGTTGATATTCATCCGTGAGGGGTTGTTATTGTTTTGCTCTTCAAGCGTCGCATCACGGAGAATTGGAACCTTTTTTTGTGGCTTCGGTACGAATAATTCCAAAGCGCAGTTGCTTGAATTGATGCGTGGGCTTCATATAGGGGTCGACTGTGGGCGAAATGACTTCGGTCAACTTCTCTCCCGAGGCGAAAGCCGGTGAAGGACGGAAAGGTTCTGCCTCTTCCTCTTCATCACTCGGTTTGAGAAGCCCGGGAGATGAACAAGATGTACAAAATCGTCACAAGAGAGGATACCATTCGTATCCCTGCAGAGTACATGAAAAAAGGCCAATCACTTGATCAACACATCGATCGATTGGCAATGACCGCCTTCGAAGGTCGATTTGATGAACAAAACCGCTTCATTTTGGTAACAAGCAACCACACACCCCTCGGTCGTGGTCGTATCATCCACGGCGACGGTGCCATCTATCAGCGTGTTCGCTTCGATGCGCTCCTGTTCTGCATGGAAGATTACGAAGTCGTCGAAGGAGCAATCTCTGAAGTCAATGAGTTCGGTGCATTCGTACGCATCGGCCCCATGGAAGCTCTACTCCACAAATCACAGATTCTTGATGACCAAGTCGAAGTGAACGTTGGCGCAGGTACCATCTCAGGACGGAACGATGACAAGCGATTGGGCATCGGAACCGCTGTTCGTGCTCGAATCGTTTCACTATCGCCTGACACAAGCGATCCTCGCCGATCAAAAATCGGTCTAACATGCAAGCAACCAGGTCTTGGGTCTCTTGAATGGCTTGGCGAAACAGGTGAGTAAAGATGGCCAAGAATCCATTTGCATGCGGTGAATGTGGACTTATTCTCCAAGACGGAGTTGACCAATGCCCACGTCATCCATCCGCTCAGACCACGACTGACTGGCAAGGCTACGTCATCATCATCCACCCGTCGCGCTCGGAAATCGCTGAGCGACTGAACATCGACCAACCAGGTCACTACGCACTGAAAGTAAACATCCGCTAAGGAGGACGAACACATGGATATTGTAAACCGAACAGAAAACAAACTACTCAACCGAGTTGAAATCGACTTTAAGTGGGATCACAAGGGAGCGAAGACACCCTCAAAGAAGGACATCATGGATCTTGTTAAGACCCTTGAACCAGGTTCCAATCCTGATTTCATCGTCGTTAAGAACTGCAAGACTCGCTACGGACAAGCTTTGACAACTGGTCAAGCACTCATCTACGAATCTGCTGAGGCTATGAAGGTCGAACCGGAATACATTCACGAGCGCCACAAGGGTTTCCGAAGTGGTAACGCAACCGAAGAGGCCGCTGAAGAAACAGAGGACGGTGGTGAATGATGGGAGAACCAAATCCAAAGGCAAAGTGGTCGAAGTACGCTATTTCCGAAGATGGTACACTCGAACGCAAGGCTGAGCATTGCCCGAACTGTGGACCGGGTGTCTTCCTAGGCGCACACGCCGACCGCAAGACTTGTGGCCGATGTGGCTATTCTGTCAAAAACGAGTGAGATAACACTCCATCGTTTGTGAGCAGCCAAAGTTGCTCATCTTTGATTAAATGCTGAACAACGACTTCGTCCTGTTTCTTTGTTTGAACACCGCTTTCGCTGATCACAATTTCTTCTCTCCATCCTGAAAGAATCCACGAGCCGTTCGTAGCGACTGCATGTTGAACGGGTCCCTTTGTGGCAAGGTCGGCAACTTTTGCTCCAGTTCTGTAAAGGTAACAACGTCCATCATTCAGCAACAGAAGTCGTTCCGTTTCTGTTCCATGCACATCTGAGAGAGCACCCTGAATGTCAAAGTGGGAGCTTCCAATCTTGCTTCCATCCTGTTTTGAAAGACGCAAACATCCTCCCGCCCTTGACCATACTTCGATGGTTGTAGCAGTCTCATGGAGCGAAACCGTTTCCTGACTCATCGGTAGATGAGCGAGGTCTGGCCACTCTGGTGGAGGTGCTCTCCAGCGTTCCACTCCAGTGACATCAAAACCGTACACTCCACGATTCCATAGAACGAACACAAATCCGTCATCCATGCCGCTTAATGCAAGAGGCTCTGCATCGAGAACGTGAGCCCATGTTGCTCCTTCGGGTAGAATCGCATGCTCAAGATTTCGAGCGACTCGCAAATCTCCACGTTCTACGCCGTCTCTAAATGGTCGATTGAGTGGCAAACATCCCATTCTTGCTAGTAATAATTCACGATCAATCCACGTTGCGATGAGGACGTCCCCAACCACTATCGCATGCTGGATGGACATTGGAAATGGGCGAGCATGTTGTTCAAGTGGATTCCAATCTGCATCAAGTCTGCAGAGTTCTCCGTCTACCCCTATGGCTACAGCATAGACGTCCTCGACATCGGGTGTTTCAATCAACTTGATTGCTCGGAACGGAAGGTGTGTTGAGTTCTCACCTTCGGCCATGAGTATACGAGTACGAGGTTCTTTGTCAATACTCGCTTTCAAGAAGTCCACCCACCTCAGCATGAACATGTCCGACGTTGTTCTGATTGCAGTGAACAACGATGATATTGCTTCGACCAATCAAGCGAAGTTTCTTCTCGAAAACCATCAATGGTCGAAATGTGATGATGTGGAATCTCAACCAGCGTTTGCAATAGGTAATGTTCGCATGTGGTTTCTACCTGAACGAATACTTTGGGAGGATCATCTCGACCGACGCTGGAATGATGCTACAACAGAAACAGTACGTGAAGTCATTTTCCCATCAAGACATGCTGCAGTAAGTGGGAAACCGTGTCTTACATTGCATCCAATCGGCGTACCTCACCACCCACTCGGAGAGGAGCCGCCATTTGGTGGCCGTTCAGGCTTCGCTCCACCTCCAAATCCTCGAATTGGACCTTGGTGGAGACTTCTTCACCAGAAGTGGGAAAGGAATGCTATTCCTGAATTTTCACTCTCACTCGAAGTGACACATCATGGTCCAATCCTCGATGTACCAGCACTGTTCATTGAGGTTGGTTCAACAGAACCATACTGGCCGAATGAGGAAGCCGCTCAACTCCTCTCAGAGGTGATCGCTGAAGGCCTCGGTTTTAGTGATGGATTCTTGAATGAATGTTGGAGTTCAAGACAGGCTGGAGAGCCAGTTCTTGTGACACTCGGAGGCGGACATTACGCTCCAAAGGCCAACAAATTAGGTTTGGAAAACAACGTATGGATCGGACACATGCTTGCGAATCATTCCTTGCCATTCGGGTCGCAAGATGATCCAGGCATTCTATGGAAACAATCGATTGATGCAGCACTTGCATCCACGCAAAAGGCGTTCCCAGGGGGAGTCATCGTTTGCAATGTTGAAAAGAAATCGTTCAAGGGTTGGCAACGTCAATTAATTTACAATCATCTCGAATCCATCGGGGTCGAAGTTGTTCGAACCAATGCCTTCTTGGAAATGGTCAAAGGATGCCGTGAAGTCCAGTAGCGTGAGGAGGTTGGTTCATGTTGTCAAAACTCATCGTTGCAATGACGTTACGTATGCCACGTTGGTTTGTACGTTGGGTTTCTCGTCGCTACGTTGCAGGATCAACTCTGGATGATGCAGTAACGGTCATGAAACGATTGGAATCCGAGGGCGCATGCTTTACTATCGATGTTCTCGGGGAAGAAATCTCTTCCTTAGACGAGGCACAATTTTTCCTCGATGAATACGTTCGTGTTATGCAGGCAATTGTCGAAAACGACTTTGATGCCAACCTTTCGATCAAGCCGACGGCATTTGGACTGCTCATCGATAAGGACAAAGGCATGGAGAACATTGAATCTCTAGTACGCCAAGCTGCCGAGCATGATATGTTTGTACGTCTGGATATGGAAGATCATCGTGTGACCACAGAAACCATTCAAGTTGTTCTCGATTTGCATGAGAAAGGCTTGACAAATGTCGGAACAGTCCTCCAAGGTCGTTTGCATCGAACGCCTGATGACATTAAGGAAGTAGCTGGTGTCATCGGGCCAAATGCTGACTACCGAATTTGCAAAGGAATTTATCTCGAACCTGAAGAAATCGCTTACACAACACGCACAGATATTCGCAACAAAACCAATGACGCCATCAGGATGGCTTTGGAACACGGTGCCTATGTTGGAATTGCATCCCACGATGTCCCAGTTGTCGATTATTCTCTCGAAGTTCTGAAGGAATTCAACATGGGACCATCAATTGACGATCCAAGAACCAACGCAGGAGCGGCTAGAAAAGGAAAAGGCCCGGGTTACGAATTCCAAATGCTGCTTGGCGTACGTGGCCCGATGCGACGAAAACTCACCAAGCAAGGACATCGTACACGCGTCTACATTCCATACGGAGAAAAGTGGTATGAATACAGCATACGACGACTACAAGAAAATCCGACAATCGGATTGCAGATTGCCAAGGCCTTCTTGATGCCTTGGACAAACCGTCCATAATCACTTTCTGGCCTTTTTCTTCTTTCGCTTGTTTGACGGTTTGACCCGCTTCTTGATTTGCTCTTTTGGTAAGATTGGGTTCGGATTGAAACCAAGACGACCCTCTTTCCATGCTTGACGTCGTTCTCTTGGCGTCTTCGGTTCGAATCGTTCTGGTCGTGGTGGTTCATGCAAATACATTCGCTTGATGTTGGATGCATCGACTGTACCTCGCAATGTACGCCCTTCACCAGTGTGAATCGCACGGATGCGCCATGTCTGGACTCCAATGTCAAGGAGTGTTCCCGCTTTGAAAGACGTACCCTCTTCCACGATGAGTACATCAGGCGTTGAGATTTCTCCTCGAGTCTTCGTAATTTTGACCCGAAGCATATCTTGACGCAATGCAACTGCTCGAACAAGATTGCTCGCCTCAATTTCGTCAACAGACCCTTTTTCAGATTCGAGTCGAGTGATTCTCCAAGCCATTTCATCGTGCTCAAAAACATCGTTCAACTCCAACCATTCATCAGCATCAAGATCGATTGTAGCCATGTAAGATTCAGGACCATCGGTCAGCATGAACGGTACACGCTTCAACGGAGGTGCTCGGAATTGAATTTCATGAACTGTTGAACATACCTCGCATCGTAAGAGGAAATCCTTGCCTCGGCCGATTTCTTTTTCCTTGAGAATTTGGTGGCCTGTCACATCTTCGCAATTAGGACAAAGAACAGCGTTTTCGATGACCTCGTCGTCATCGAAGTCGTCTTCGTAGAATTCGTCATCCATGCTTCTCAGGTTGCTCTCGAAGCATGCCCCCTTTGAATCCACCGCATGTGGTACCGTCACAGTCTTCAAAAAAAGTCGGCACTGAGGTCCACCCATGAGCGAGATTGGGCGTGACCAGGTTTTGCCCACGCTGTTGAATGCAGATCATGGTCGTTCTCGTGACGAACCAGAAATTGCAGCGAATATTGCGACACAATTGGAACACATGGGATTGTCAACATGGTCAATTTCTGTCTTGCGTCGTCTGCGTGATGCCATTGGTCGTCAAGAACCAGACCGTGTTCTCGAAGTTGGAGGAAGTATCGGTCATCGCTCAGCTTGGCTGTACGACTTGTTTGAGGAACGTCCTGTTTCTCGTTTTGATATCATCGAACAAGGGGCAAAATTTGGGGTCATCCTTCATCGGCTTCAAACACGATATGATGCATCATCTTGGTCAAACATCATTGTCAATGATTTTGCGACGCTATGTGCTGAAGAAAAAGCATGGAAATTAACAACAGCTTCCGGAGTAGGTACGGATGAACGCCGCCTCTCTGAGGTGTACGATGCAATCATTGTTGACGCACCTCTTAGCCGATTAGCAAGTGATTTGCGACACGCTATTGGTCTGCTCTCCAACAACGGTGTTCTCTACACAATAGAACCTGATACACCTGTAGGAGAGTACGATGAACTTGACGATGATGGAAAAGCGAATGTCGATGGATTCAATGCATGGATCAAATTTGTTCAAGAGTCTCAAACCAATTATCACATGGCCTTTGTTCCACTTTTTGGTGGGACCATTGTTGCGTTCTTTAAGCGGTAGAATTTTGATCCGCTAGGTCCAATAATGCTTCAATATCGAGCAATCCATACCCATAATTGTCATCATGACCAGATTGCCCTTCTTTGGGTTGAACCGATTGCATAATCCAGTCTTTGACCTGATCAATGGTCGAAACATCACCGGATGTTCCATTGCTTGCGAGTTCTGGATGAGCCTCAAGCAATAAAGCGATAGCGCCTGTGACATAGACTGTTGCCGCACTCGTGCCGCTTGATGAGGACCATGTTCCTTGCGTGTTGAGGACAGGTACGTCTTTTGCGGGTGCGACCAATTCAGGTTTCTTGTCAGGGTCGCCACGTGGTAACTTGAAGGGTAATGCACTGAATCCGTTGTTTCCTGTCGAAGACTTCGCCCAGTGGTCTCCTGATAGGGTCACGCCTCCGACACAAATGACGCGTCGTTCGCTACCAGGTGAAGCAACATCGCCATCATCATCTTCGCCACCATCGTTACCTGCGGCAGCGACAACAAAGATTCCGCGTGCCGTTGCATCGTTGACGGAATCCTCAATGGTCCTACCATTCGATCCGAGGAATGGGAACAAATCTTGACCTCCTCCTAACGAGAGTGAAATGATGTTCACATTTTGATTGATGCACCAATCAATACCTGCTACAACATCTTCTTCGAATCCAGAACCATTGGCTAGCAATGCTTTTGCAACGTACAAGTTGACCTTCTTTGCTACACCGTTGATCCAACCATCTGCAACGAGAATACCTGCCATATTGGTTCCATGTCCGTTATCATCGTAAGGATTGGATTTGCCCTGAACAACGTCGACCCAGCCAGCTACATCGAATCCTTCCAAATCCGGATGATTCAATTCCATCCCAGTGTCGACGATGCAGACATCGACGCCGCTCCCTGTGTACTCGCCTGGAATGTTGATCAAATCCCTGTATGTTTGTTCTGATTGGAGTAAGGAATCACTGGGTTTCACAAATGTTAGTCCATCTCCTACAATGATGTTGTATGCAAATCCTGCAACCAAAATCAGTAGGCCGGCGGTTGCGACACTTACAATTCGACGAACAATTTCCAAATCCTTTTCCAATTGTGGCGTGAGGGTTTCGTTTAGAACGTTGGATTCACGGTCCTCTGTCATGAATGACCCTCACTGGAATGCTTGAACAGCCTCAGAAAATGTATCGACAAAACGCTTGACGTCTTCCTCAGTGTTGTAGAAGTAAGCAGATGCCCTTAATGAGCCATTGTATCCTCTGTCGTTGAACCAAGAATGAACACAATGCTGTCCAGATCGTACCATGACGCCTGAGACTTCGTCAAGAAGCACTGCGATGTCATGCACGGGAAGCTTCTCATCAAGAAGCAATGAACAAATTCCGCCACGCTGAGAAGCATCATCAGGGCCAATGATGGATACACCATCCAAATCTTTAACCCCCTCCGACATTATTCTGTTTAGATGAATTTCATGATCGTGGATCTGTTCCATGTCGAGATTTGTTAAGTAATCGATGGCTGCTCCCGTCGCCATCATTCCTGCAAAATGGCCGAGGCCACCCTCAAACTTGGAAGGTGTTGTGGCCCATTCGACACCATCGTAGTGTGACGTCTTGACCGTCTGTCCTCCAGATTGGATGGTTCGCATGGAATTAAGCAACTCTTCTCTGCCCCAAAGACCTCCCATTCCTGACGGTCCAAGCATTTTGTGAATTGAAAATACAAAGAAATCGATGCCCATCTCTTGCACATCGACCGGCATGTGAGGTGCAGATTGGGCACCGTCAACACAGACAAGAGCGCCGAAATCTTTCGCAATTTTCGTAATTTCCCGAATTGGAGTTTCGATTCCATCAAGATTGCCCACTTGGCTGACAGAGACCATCCTCAACTTGCTACCTGCTTCTGCACACATCTGTTCAAACGCTTCAAGATCGAACGTGTTGTCCTCGTTTGAAGTTACGACGCGATGGTCGATTCCTTGTTCTTCTTCCAGTTGGAGCCAAGGGACAAGATTCGAATTATGCTCTCGATCTGTTGTGAGAACAACATCACCTTTTTTCCATGACAATCCCTTTGCGACTTGATTGAGGCTATGAGTTGCATTACGTGTGAAAACGATTTCATTCACGGATGGTGCGTTGAAAAACTGACCAAGTGTGCTTCTAGAGTGTGCGATAGTTTTCGAAACAGTCGTTCCAAATCGGTGAACTGATCGGCCTCCACAGCCCGGCGTTTTCGTGTAATAGTCTGAAATCGCATTGATAACGGAGTGTGGCCGTAGAGTGACGCATGCATTGTCAAGATAGGCAACAGGTTGGTCCTCGCACAGTGCTGGGAAATCTTCGCGTAATTTTGCTAAATCCATTACCATGCCTCCTGGTCGGGAGAGACTTCTAGAATCTTTGCTTTGCTCATAAGATCCTCGTCTGCAGAAACAGCTGCCTTCGTACGGACACGTGCTTCACTTCCAAGCATTCTCTGTGGGAACCAAACAGTCCAAACAAGTAGTGGAATCGTCAGAATCGAGAAGAGAATGTGCAGCGTCAAAGCCCATGTTCGTGATCCCGTGCGTTCAGCGATGTATTGTGCTCCAGTCCAAGCGCTGAGCATGGCAAAAATCGCCCATGTTGCACACACAAAGACCCATCCACGCAAAGAATGCTCAAGCATTGACTCCTCCATCACACGAACATCTTCGTGTAAGTGGTGTGTCTCGACGTGGAGGTCTCTCGTTTCACGCACTGCTTTGATGAAGAAGTAAAGGAAAAAAATGCATACCAACGTAATGAGGAACCCTCCCATCATATCTGAAAGTGCGAGTCCAACTGGGAAGTTCTTGTTCGTTGAGTGGAAGAAAACCTGAGCGATTCCGAATCCTGCCCAAATCATCAGCAATGTAACTGTATGTGTTCGCATAATTGGGAAGATTTGGATGAGCATGAACAGGAACCATCCCCAAACAAGCATGGAGATAACCATCTGGAAGTAGGCCGTACTTCCAGCGATTTGGAGACCTTCCAAACCAGCAACCTTCGCATTCCCTCCGTCAAAGATATCGGCATTGAGTGCGCCGAGAACAATTGCAAGCACTGCGGACAGAATTGCAATGGTTAATTGTTGGTTCCAGTCGGTGCGAATTAATTTCCACTGGAACAACAGCTCTTGACGGATCTGTGGTATGAGTGGATGGAAATCGAAGAACTTCGGTTCAACTTTGACATCATTCAATCGGAATGGAAGTGCATCGTGAGATGCATCATGGGTTACCGATTCCCCACCGTCCATGACACTCCGTAAACGTCCCCCTTTGAGGTTCTTGCGTTCCTACATTGACAAGCGAGAGCGTTAAACCCTGATGTCGGCTGGGTCGTATTGCGAGCCGAGATCGCATAG
>JBMYJV010000027.1:10536-11975 GCA_049594755.1 Candidatus Poseidoniaceae archaeon | reverse complement strand
TTGCCTTCCATTGTGCAACGTGGTTGATTCGGACCTTCGAGCGTTGGCGGTTCCCAGAGCAGGGATTTCTCATTGAGTTCATCAAAGCGCTGTTTCATCCACGACATATCGCCAGGCATGGTCTCACCATTTGCGCCTCGTCGAGGTTGATTAAGGGCTTTTGTGAGATGTGGCCTCAACACGCATGATGAAAAAGGAGAGGAGGTAGCGTGAGGTTGTGCAACTCAATGGAATTGTCAGTAGCGGGTTAGGTCGAGCACATGTATTCATGTCTCAACCGCATTATCAAGAGCAATTCCGAACCATTCTCGGAACAACAGCATGGCCGGGTACGCTCAACATTACCGTTGAGCAAGACCACCTCGTCCAGTACATTGCACTAAGGAACAAGGCTGGAATCGATACACTCGACGCAGATTCAACTTCGCTCGAACAAGCATCAAATGTTGACGTTGATGCCTTTGATGCATTACGCGTTCGTGGGTTTTTGCGAGATGGTGTCTCCTTTGGCGGAGCCACTGCCTACCGGGCGAAGATTTCTCATGATGATCACATCATCGACTGTGCTATCCTCATTCCAGATCTTACTCGACATGTGGATGTCGTCGAAGTGATTTCAGGACCGTTCCTACGAGAACGTCTCGGTGTTGATGACGGTGACGAAATCACGCTTTACGTTGGTGAATAATCAATCCCAGATGCCCATGTCCATGCGAGCATCCTCTGTCGCATGAACTCGTGGATCCCAGCGTGGTGACCAAACCAGATTGATGTGGACACTATCCAGTCCATCGGTTTGCAGTGCAGCACGATGCGCTGCAGCCATGATCTCAGGAGCTGCAGGACAACCCGGTGAAGTGAGTGTCAAATCGATTTCAGCATGCAAGCCCTCATCGCGATGTTCGAAGCGAACTCCGTAAACAAGACCAAGGTCGACAATCGAGATGTCCAATTCTGGGTCTTCAACGGTTTGCAGTGATTCCATGACGTGTGCTTCCTCGACCATTATTCAACCTCCGATAGATCGTTCATCACCTTGTCGAACATGTTTCGAAATCCATTGCTTCGTGAAGGCGAAAGCGAATTGAGAATGCCCATTTCGACAGCGAAATCGGGCGTCAAAGCCTGCGCTGTCTCGATAGGTTGTTGGTCGATGGCTATGGTCAGAATGCCCATCAATCCCTGCACCAACTTCGAGTCAGCTCCTGAATAAAGTCGGACAGATTCATCTTCAATGTCAACTCGAACATGGGCTTCGGATTGACAGCCTGTGATTCGGGTTGAATCATCCCATTCAGACGTCGGCAATTCGTTCACTTCCGATGCAAGATCAAAGACGTATTCCAAACGTTCCATTCGATCGTCAATGGATTTGAAATCCTCAATCAACTCCGAGAGTTGCTCAGGATACGTCATGCGAATCGCTCCAAAATATCTCG
>JBMYJV010000027.1:0-10119 GCA_049594755.1 Candidatus Poseidoniaceae archaeon | reverse complement strand
TACCGTCTCGATCATATCGCCTCCACCCATGAACGGCTTCATCTCTTGGAAGGTCTCTTCATTGACCAACAGACAACCAATGCCCGTTGGACCACACATCTTGTGCGCAGACAATGCCATCATGTCTGCACCGAGTTCGGCCATGTTGATTTGGCAATGAGGCGCACCTTGTGCAGCGTCAAGGAGTACCCTTGCGCCGTTTTCGTGGGCGATTCGAATAATGTCTTCAATCGGGTTTCGAACGCCAAGGACATTCGACGTATGGACTACACATACAAGCCCTGCCCCTTCAATGGAGGCTTCGTACGCTTCCATATCGAGCGTTAAATCGTCCTTTACTGGGACGTAGCGAAGTTCGTTTCCAAACGCTTCAGCGAGCATCTGCCAAGGAACGATGTCGCTGTGGTGTTCCATTTCTGTGAGGACAATAGCACGACCTTTGAGTTGAGGATGTCCCCATGCATGCGCTGCAAGATTGATTGCTTCTGTTGTTCCACTCGTGAGAATGCAACGCTCTGCGTTGAACCACGATTTCAACGATGTTCGACACGCTTCGTAGCCATCTGTTGCTTCACCAGCAAGGGTATGGACCGCACGGTGAACATTGGCGTTGTGTTTTGTGTAGTAATCGTTCATGGCGTCGATGACAACAGCCGGTTTTTGTGTCGTCGCCGCATTGTCGAGATAGATGAGCCGATGGCCGTTGACCTGGCGCTGGAGTATTGGGAAGTCATCTTGAATGGCCATGCAATCACCCAATCAGTTGGCATTCAAGATGCACCGTCAACCGGGTTTGCATCGCCTCACGTACATGTTCAGAGTCGAGCCCAGTAAAGGAGTCAACAAGGAAGCCTTCAACAATCATTGAGGTTGCTTCTTCCTTCGATAATCCTCGACTCATCAAGTAATGCAACTGTTCTTTGTTGATCGGTGCAGATGCAGCACCGTGTGCAGCAGCAACCTCGTTCGCCAAAACTTCGAGTTCGGGAATGGCTTCAGCTCGTGATGAAGGTGATAACAAGAGATTTCGGAAAATCTGACCAGCATCGGTATGTTGTGCAACATCATCGATGGTGAGTGCACCCGTTCCAATCGAATGGCTCCGGTCATCGCAGGCAGCGTTGAGCAACAAGTGTGAATTCGTATGCGGTTGTTGGTGGTGGATTTCGACGTGATGATCATCATGTCGCGTTCCATGACCGTGGACAGCGATGAATTGCTTGAGAGAGGCATTGGAACCTTTCAGCGTTGAACGGATGTCGGATTTGTTTCGATGCCCTCCCATCGAGAGTGTGGCAAGTTCAAATCGAGCATCACGATGAAGCGACCAATCATCGACACGAACCATGACAGAATCGGTGGACAGTTCGTTGATCACGCCGACACTCAACTGTGCGTTCGCATTGATGTCCCCTGTTAGAGCTAAGCCAAACCAATCCGGTTCTCCGTGCAAGTGGATGACGATGTTTGATGCAGTATTGCACGTAAAGTGGAGATGTGTTGCGACTGCATGTCCACCTGCGTGAATGTGGATGTGCCCATCCTTGTCATCGCAATCGATGATTGTTGTTTCTTGGAGAACTTCATTGAGAAAAATCCGAGCGATATCCGAGGTAGGGAGTGTTCTGACCGCCGAAGTACCGAGTTCAAAGTCTTCCGTTTTGATGGCTGCCGTATCGACCTGTGGAACAGTATCAACAGCGCCTGGATGGACCCTTGACCATGGCGTGTAGCGCCAGAGGTGTTCGGATCGACTTGGAACGGTGGCATCGAGATACGATGTCATCCAATCGAGCCCTCCATTTCCAATTCAAGGAGACGGTTGAGTTCAACGGCATATTCCATAGGGAGCTCTCGGGTAAAAGGTTCGAAGAATCCGTTGACAATCATGCCCATGGCCTCTTCTTCAGTGTGGCCACGGCTCATGAGGTAGAACAGTTGGTCACCAGAAACTTTGGAAACGCTGGCTTCGTGTTCAAGATCAGCGGTCGAGTTTCCAATTTCCATGGTCGGATAGGTATCGCTTCGGCTGTCTTCGTCAAGCATGAGTGCATCACACACGACCTTTGAGCGACATCCAGCGGCCTTTGGTGTAACTTGAAGCATACCGCGATAGGACGAACGTCCACCGTTCTTGGAGATGGATTTTGATAGGATGTTCGAGGTTGTGTTTGGGGCCAAGTGGTGCACTTTCGCACCAGCATCTTGGTGTTGGCCTTCTCCAGCATAGGCTACGGAAATGACCTCAGCGTGAGCTCCTTCTCCCTTGAGCAGAACTGCAGGATACTTCATGGTCAATTTTGAGCCAATGTTGCCATCGACCCATTCAACGGTGGCGTTCTTGTGAGCAACACCACGCTTCGTGACAAGATTGTAGACGTTTGCAGACCAATTTTGTACAGTAGAATAGCGAATCTTTGCTCCTTCCATGGCAATCAATTCAACCACAGCGGAATGCAAGGAATCCGTCGAGTAAGTTGGTGCAGTGCATCCTTCGACGTAGTGAATCGATGAACCTTCATCGGCGATGATCAGCGTTCGCTCAAACTGACCCATGTTCTTGGCGTTGATGCGGAAGTAGGCCTGGACAGGCATCTCGACATGGACGCCTTTCGGCACGTAAATGAATGAGCCGCCGGACCAAACCGCTGTGTTGAGCGCAGAGAATTTGTTGTCGGTGTGAGGCACGACCGTCCCGAAGTATTTCTTGACAATTTCAGGGTGCTCTTTGAGTCCTGAATCCATGTCAAGGAAGAGAACACCTTGTTCTTCGAGATCTTCTCGAATCGAGTGGTAGACGGCTTCGCTTTCGTATTGAGCGGTGACACCGCCAAGCCATTTTTGTTCAGCTTCAGGAATACCCAATCGATCGAAGGTTCGCTTGATATCATCGGGTACATCGTCCCAATCCTTTTCCGTTTTATCGGATGAACGCAGGAAGTAGGTGACGTTGTCGAAATCGATACCAGCAAGTGAATCACAGTTGCCCCATGTCGGCATTTCACGTTCCATAAAGTGGTGATAGGCTTTGACGCGGATGTCCGTCATCCATTCTGGTTCGCCTTTGAGTTCCGAGATGTCGCGGACGACTTGTTCACTGAGCCCTTTGTCGAATCGGATGGTGGCAGATTCGGGATCGTGGAATCCGTATTTGTAGTCTCCAACTGCATCTTGAGCTTCTTGTGTCATTCAATCACCTCAAGCAAGGGCATCCACCCAATCGTATCCTTCCTTTTCCAGTTTGAGCGCAAGTTCAGGACCTCCGCTTTCAACGATTTTACCGTTGATAAGAACGTGAACAACATCTGGTTTGACCAAATCCAATAGGCGCTGATAGTGTGTAATGATGAGGCACCCGGTATCTTTTGCGACTGCATTGATGCCTTCTGCGACAATGCGAAGCGCATCGATGTCCAGCCCAGAATCGGTTTCATCGAGGAGTGCTAGATGAGGTTGCAAGAGCAACATCTGAAGAATCTCGAGACGCTTTTTCTCTCCGCCGCTAAATCCATCGTTTACGTAGCGTGAAAGGAAGGATTTGTCCATATCGAGTTGCTTCATGGCTTCGTTGAGTTCCTGACGAAACGCCCTTGGCGAAGGGGCCTCACCTCGAACGGATGCAACGGACTTGCGAAGGAAGGTTCCAACCTGAACGCCAGGAATCGCTGCAGGGTATTGGAAGGAGAGGAACATGCCTGCACGTGCTCGTTCAAAGACTTCCATGTCTTCGATGTTCTGACCCTTGTAGTGAATGGTTCCACTGGTAATTTGGTAGGCAGGGTGGCCCATGATCACGTTGGCCAGTGTGGACTTGCCTGCACCGTTTCGGCCCATGATGGCGTGAATCTCTCCACGGTTCATCTCGAGGCTAATGCCTTGGATAATTGGCGTATCTCCGACGGAGACGTGTAGATTTTCGACACGTAACAGGACTTCAGTCATGTTCTCACCCGTTCCTTGGTACCGTCACCCCCTTATCAATGGATGCAATCAATCATGATACTACGGCTTTGCAAGATTTCAAACGGCAATTCAATTTGGAGCAAACATGGACGACGATTTGGTTCGTGCTTACGCCCTCGAAGCGCAGAAGGCTATGGAAGAAGAAGCCAACCGCCGAATCGCTGAACAAACCGATCCGGAAGAAGAGGAACGGCTCAAGAACACCCGCATCGCCGATGTTGTCGAAACGGAACACCTTGTTCCAGTTCTCCTCTCTCGCTTGGGGCCAGTCCGAGCAGCACTCGATGGCCATGGCGGCGGAATTGCTGTTTCAAGATGGGAACCTGCTTCTACAGGATTCAACCTCGTTCTCGACCTTACAGGAGCGTGTTTGTCGTGTGGTGCAGCTCCAGGCACGCTCGAAGGTGTCCGAAACGATTTGGAAAACGATTCAGAAATCAATCAAATTCAATTTTCATCCTCATTGCTCGACACCTTCGATGAGCTTGGTCGTGAGTTCATCCTCGCACACGGAAACGTCGAATTTGTTGATGTCTCGACGGGCAATTGAAAAGAGAAGGTCATGGGGTTGGTACTATGGCCGCATGGATGGATGGTGCTCGGGATGACCCAAAACCTTGCAAAGATAGCGACCGTGGTAAATTCGAAGTCGTCGCACGAGATGGTCGTGCTCGAATCGGGAAGATGCATACTGCCCATGGAGTTCTTGAAACCCCAGCGCTTCTACCGGTCATCAATCCAAACATTCGAACCATTGAACCAAGAGAGATGTGGGATCGATACGGAATTCAAGGACTTATCACCAACTCCTACATCATTTGGAAGCACGATGATCTGAAGCAGCATGCCCTTGAGAAAGGGGTTCACGATCTCATCAACTTTCCCGGCGTCATTATGACGGATTCAGGTACCTTCCAGTCCTATGTCTACGGCGATGTTGAGGTAGGTGTGGAAGAAATTGTTGAATTCCAACGTTCCATTTGTGTGGATATTGCAACCATGCTCGATGTCTTTAGCCGACCAGATATGTCGGAAGACGAGGTGCTGCAAGCGGTTCAGACAACCATCGTGCGGTGCGAAGCCTCAATTCTTGCTGCACAAGATACAATGCTTAACGGACCAATTCAAGGAGGAATCCATCGCCATTTGAGAAAGCAATCGGCTCAAGGAATGGGCCAATTTGACTTCGCCGTTCACCCCATCGGTGGCATTGTTCCAATCATGGAGCAACATCGATACAAGGACCTTGCAAAGATCATGCTCGCTACCATCGGTGAACTTCCTCCTGAACGTCCACGACATATGTTTGGTTGCGGACATCCAATGCTGTTCTCGATGCTGATCGCACTCGGTGCTGATTTGTTTGATTCTGCGGCCTATGCGTTGTTTGCTCGAGACGACCGGTTACTCTCTCCACAAGGGACCTATCGGTTGAGTGATTTGCATGCATGGCCTGAACTCGTACCTTGTGTTGTCAATTGGACGCCGGAAGCGGTGCGTAAACTCGACAAGAATGAGAGAACGAAGTTGCTCGCACGTTACAATCTCGAGATTACACTCGCAGAACTTTCGCGATGCAAGCAGGCGGTCCATGATGGAACCATTTGGCAACTTGCGGAACATCGGAGCCATCAACATCCTGCTTTGCGTGAAGCCTTCCTCTGGTTAACGACACGACCGTTCACTTCGAGTGTTTCCTCGGATGTACTCGATGATTTGGTCCAAGACGATCGTGCGGCTGCTCGAGATTATCACCCAAGTGGAGGTATTTGGGAACAGGATTGGTCTGAGGTTGTCAACAAACAAGCAACGCAACGAAAGAAAGGCGAGCGTTGGGGAGGAGAAGACACCCTCTCGCGCCCGCACATACTCGCCGCCCGTAAGCAGTTGCAGCATCGATGGCGACCTGCTTCTTCTGGTCCAACAGATGTCTTGGTATTGAATGGGAAACCAGGTCCTTGGCGCCAACGCTGTGATCTGCTTGTGCTCCGTCTCAAACATGTCTTGCCGGACCTTGAGATTCTTGTCCAAACGCCACTTGGTTTGTTGCCGTATTCACTCGAAGACCTCAACCCATTTGCGCAGGTTGATGGCCCATCATGGCTGTGGAAACGTCGAATCAATACGGTTTTGCTTCGACAAGAATTGCAACGACTCCACATCGATGCAGATCGAGTGTTAATCCTCGACATTGGAGATGATTCTCTGGTTCAAGAAGCATCAAACCTCCTCATCAAACATGGTCTTCTCAAAGAAGAAATTCGAGTGGACGATGCTGCTTTGCCAGAACTTCGTGATGCCTTGCGTCGTCGACAAATCCTCGATAAGTTGGTCGTTTGTTCGAACGTCGGTTACGAAAAAGCCGCAGACATCATTGACTCCTGCACCTACATCATCGGTGGAACCGGTCGAGTGAAGAACGTCATCGACAAGAATGGAACCCATATTTTGAGTCCACGATTGACCGATGGTGGATTGTCCATCACCGATTTTGGTTCAAAAATTCTCTATGATTGTCGGACACTGCCTGTCGATGGAGGTGGTCAATATCAACCAACATCTGGTCTCGGACAAGGACCTGCTGTGCTCATGGTCGAGCAAGATGCTGTTGAGTTTGTTCTGCGTGGTCGAAACGTGTTCCATGGATTTATTGTTGCTTGCGACCCTTGGTTGAAAGCTGGACAAACCTGTTTCATCGTTGACGAGCAAGGAACGTTGATTGGGCATGGTCTCGCACAATGCGATGCTGATGAGGCGCTTCGCTTCAAGAAGGGCATCGCTGTTCGAACCAGAAGCGACTTTTCGAAGACGTTCAAATAGCGTGACGTGAAAGGATTCAAAGACTTCCTTTCCTTGTAAACAACGAGAACAATGGTCAACGACCTCATTATCGAAACCAATGAGTTGACCAAATCGTATGGTCCTCATATTGCTCTCGATAAACTGAGCATTCAGGTACAACGAGGTGCAACTGGTTTACTTGGGCCGAATGGAGCAGGCAAATCCACCTTCTTCAAGACCATACTCGGCCTCATTCAAGCCACGTCTGGCGAAGGCAAAGTTCTCGGTCATGACATTCGAACCGACGGTTTGTCCATTCGTTCGAAGATTGGTTACATGCCTGAATACGATGCCCTTGATGATAACATGGATGCGATTCATCAGGTCCGATACAGTGGTGAATTGCTTGGGATGAATCCAGTCGTTGCTATGTCAAGGGCCCATACTGCCATGGAATATGTAGGTCTCGGTGAGTTGCGGTATCGACCCATCTCTTCGTTCTCGACCGGCATGAAGCAAGCGACGAAATTGGCGTGTTCGATCATTCACGACCCACAACTCATCATCGCTGATGAACCATCGAACGGTCTAGACGCTGATGCTCGACAAGCCATGCTGACAACGCTCTCCAACATGGTCAACGCAGGCAATCGCTCGGTTCTCATGGCAAGTCATCTGATGGACGATGTTGAGCGCGTGTGCCAGAACATTGTGCTGCTCCACAAAGGAAAACTTGCGGCTCAAGGACGGATTGAGGACTTGAAGGCCATCGATCGAGAAATCGAAATTCACGTTTGGGGAATGGCCAATGAACTTGAACAAGCTCTTGGCAAGGAGGGTCTCGAAGTTCGTCGGGAAGGTCGCATGATGCGAATTCGTCATGATGGAGACAAGACCACGCAAAGGATTCTCAAATGTGCTGCTGATACGGGTGCACAAATTCGTCGAATGCATGAATACGAAGCATCGCTCGAGGACCTGTTCATTGTCATCATGGAACGATTCGGATATGGTGTCAAGTCGAGCGAAGATTTGCTCGCATCGCCTGCAGAGGCTCGAAAGGTGGACGCTCCTGAGTCAATGGGAGGTTCGGGAGCATGAGCGAGGAAGCGGCCATCGATGCCTCGACACCCGTTACGGGACAAAGTCGGATGGATGCTGCTTGGGGCTCTGAATCCTCTGACCAAGCATCTGTCGCCCAACCTGTTGCTCAAACTGGACAAGTCTTTGAGCAGGTCTACGTTCCTTGGGAAGGAACATTGAATCCGAGATGGATGCGCAATTGGGCGATTTTTCGTCACCACGTTCTAGGCATCGTTCGCAAAGGCCATCGTCCATGGGGCGTGCCGACGAAACTTGTGTTGATTTTCGTCTTGATCGCATCAATGACCGACGTTGCTCTAACGCTTTTGTTCGCTGTTATTGGAGAAGCAGAATTGTACGAACTCTGGGGCGTTGGTCGAAACAATTTGTACGGTCACATTCTCGGATTCTTTCCACGCAACATGCTCTACTATCCTCTCGTAGCAGCCTTGTTGGTTGGAGGCGTTATCTCAGAGGATCGATCAAATGGAACCAGTGCGCTGTATTTCTCCAGACCCATCAATCGATTCGATTATGTTGGCATGAAGTATCTCGCTGTTGCAACCATTCAAGCGTTCATCATCATTGGTACCCTTTTCCTGTACTACTTCGTTGACATCCTCGCTATGGGTCGTGGATGGGCGTGGATACTGGACACGTTTCCAATGTTCCTCACCACTGTGTTTTGCGCCCTCTTGTTGGTCGTTACCTACACGAGCATTGGCTTAGCACTCTCTTCTGTTTCACGTGGGAAATTCTTCCCAGGAATCGCCCTACTTGCTCTTCTTCTAGGGACAAAAACCCTCGCAGCCATCGTCGAAGGTTTGTTTGACCGTTCCATTCTCTACCTGATTTCGCCGTACGATTCAGTGGCCCATGTTGGGCAAGCTCTGATCGGAACGAACGTGGTCTATGACCATCCATGGATTTGGTCTCTTGCGTCAGTTGTCGCCATCAACGCCATTGCACTGTATGTCCTCAGTGTTCGCGTATCTTCGATGGAGGTGACCCGTGAATGATTCCAGATCTTGCCCAAGAAGGGAAAGCTGAGGAGCAACAATGGGTGCCTCAACCGCAGGCACCAGTTGTCATGTTCAACAATGTGGGCAAGACCTATGGGCGCTACCAGGCCATTGGAGGAATTTCGCTTGCGCTCAGTGGCGGTGTAACTGGAATTCTTGGTCTCAATGGTGCAGGAAAATCGACCTTGTTCAAACTCTTGATGGGGAAACTTCAGCCAACGCAAGGCGAGGTGCGCTTGTTTGGAACCAACCCTTGGAAGAATCCAGCTCCTTACGCCCGTGTTGGTTATGTTCCAGAAAATGAAAACATGTACGATTGGATGACAGCGCATGAGTTCGTCTCCACCTTCGCTCGCCTCCATGGATTGACGAGGGACGAAGCGAAAAAGGAGGCTGAACGTGTGCTTGAATTCGTCGGATTGACCGATGTTATGCATAAGAAAATTGGACGTTATTCCAAAGGCATGCGTCAGCGAGCAAAAATAGCTCATGCGCTTGTGAATGACCCGGATCTCATCATCCTCGACGAACCACTGCAAGGGTGCGATCCTCTTGCACGAACAACCATCATGAACGTGATTCGTGAACTTGGCCGAATGGGTCGAACCGTTTTGTTGAGCAGTCATATTCTCTCCGAAATTGAACGCATTACCGAACAGATTGTCATTCTCCATCAAGGCCGACTCTTAGCCATTGGAAATCTTCATGCCATTCGAGAACAATTGGACAACATTCCGCATACCATCGAAATTGAATGCAAGGATGCAAAAGCTCTTGCAAAGGACGTGTTGAGTTTGGATGTTGTCCATGGTTTGCAATTCCCGAGTCCAACCAAACTGAAGGTCTTCACACATCATTTGGGTGAATTCCACAAGCGCTTGCCTCGAATCATCGTCGATAATGAGCACGATGTCATGGTCATCAACAACCCGGATGATGACCTTCAATCCATCCTCGGATATCTTACTGGAGGGTTTCGCTGATGGAAAAGAAACGTGGTGAGACCATCTGGACCTCGCTCGACCGGAAGGCAACAGCGATTGCTGAATTTACCATGCGTCAATACCGTACCCGATTGTCCACATGGGTTGTCCTAGGGGTTGGATTCCTCGCCATTTCGGTCGTACTCCTCTTTTACATCGATGCGATGAATACCGAGATTGAAGCCATCGATAACGATGGTGATTCTTACGACTGGGATGGAGATGGTTACGTGAACGGTCAAGAAATCAAGTATGGTACAGATATCTATGATTCAATGTCGCACCCT
>JBMYJV010000026.1:0-12120 GCA_049594755.1 Candidatus Poseidoniaceae archaeon | reverse complement strand
TCAACCCATTCACCGCCGGGCCATGTGGCGTTGTCGTAACTCGGCCAAGGGTCAGCCATCACTTCGTTGATGATGACATCACTGTCAACATAAGTTGGACCTCCCGTCCCTCCACCACCTCCACTATTCGAGGAACCTGGTGTTGGGTTGGATGTTGGAATCCAGTCGTTATAGGCGCTTGCAGGATCTTCTTCGAGACTGACGCCACTGGAACTCGAATTCCAGGTGGCTTCATCGACCCATCCGCTTGAGGAGTCGTACAGTGTCATGAAATCGTTGGAGTTTGCAACATAAAAGGTGGTTGAAGCGTTTCGAGCCACAATCATGTAATCGCCTGGTGCGAGAGTGTATGTCGATGCGTTCGCAGCATCATAGCCGACAATTGAGTTGGAATCCAACGTCAATGTCTTTGCAGCCTTGTTGGAGAAATACCAATTCCGTACGTCCACAGAAGTTGTCCCAGAATTGTGTAATTCCAACCACTCGCCATTCGGCCAAGCTGCATCATCGTACCCGTTCGGATTTGGCATGACTTCGTTGATGCATATCGAGCCACCACAAGGCTGGCTGCGTGCAGAAACGGCTTCTGCAGGCTCGACCAAAGGTGTAAGTGGGACCAAAAGCATTAGCGCAAGAAGAAAAACGGACTCAATTCGCATACAGCATCGACGACCATGCCAACGCCTTCCCCCTCATATCTTTTGGTACGTGGAATCCTCTGGATTTCAGATGAAACCAAAGCTGTCGGCCATTTGTGCAAAGGTGTAAATCATAATTGGAACGAGGATGATGCCCATGCCGTGACTTCGTCGAATTCCGATACGTGGAGGCATCAGGCCGAGAATGGTTCCTACAATCAGCACACCGATTCCAACGAACCCAGTTGATAGCCAGACCAATGCGGTGACGAAGACAATCACGCCCATAACCATGGACTGGAGAGGAATTGCTGCATGCAATCGCAACATTCCCTTTCCTACAATTTTCATGATTGGCATTGCCATAATTCCAGCCGCAAGTGTAACAGCAAGCAAACGTACGAAATCTGCAGTGGGTTGTGTTGAATTCCACGTCTCAATAGGGTACATCATTTTCAGCGCTAATGTTGCTCCAGAGCGTGAACGTCCAATGATGTAGAGGAATCCAAGAACCATAACGGTAACAGCCGTGTTGACGGCTGAGAGAATGGCAATCACTTCGAGATCCTGTTTTGTTTGTGGTCCTTCGTATCCATCCTCGGCTTCAGCCACGGCAATTTCGAGCAACTCCTCGTCGCTCAGCTCGGTTAAACGGCGGGTCTCCCAATCCATGCCGTATCCTTCCTTGCCTTGCACCTTTGCTGCTACGTTTCTGCCACCCATCACGAGGACGGTTGCCTGTGAGGCAGTCATTCCTGGAAGAACACCCATGCTCGCTCCAGCGACAGCCGACCAGAAACAAGGAGCAATGAGCGGCTTGACCGGTGGAAGGTCCCAGTTTTCCTTTTGTGGAGGCAAATGGCTCGTCGTTGCGTAGATGTCCAACAGGTTCGCAATGCCAAACAGGCCTGCAAGACTCGGAAGCAGAAGTGACGGAGACGGCATGCCAACAGGACTGTCAACAGGTAGTTCAAACACGGCCCAGCCGTAAAGGCCTGCGAGCAAAAAGAACACGGTCGCAGCAACGAATCCTGCCAGCCGACTGTCATTCCCTAGGCGCTTACCAGTTAGTTTCTGGACCCACTTCGGCCAATCGAGACGAGTTGTTTCCGTGGCGAGCAAGAGCAATGAGATGACGAGCAAAATCACAGGAAGCCAATCTCGCAAGCCATTGTACCAATTGAGTTCAGGTCCGAAAGCAATACGAGCCACGACGATAAGAGGGAGCGACAAGAATAGACCCAACTGTGAACCACGTGCAGACCAAGCAACACCGCGTGCAGCATTACCCGCAAGCAACATTCGATGCCCAGGTAACAGCGATAACGCAGTATCGCCATCAGGTGCTCCAATCAGTGCAGATGGAATGTAATTCAAGAATGTGTGAACCGTGCCTGTCGATACAATGATGGCGGCGACGGCCGAGAGCGGTATGCCCAATTCGAGCAATCCAGGAGAAAGGGCAAGGAGAATGAGCGCTACGTTGTTCACGTGGAAACCAGGAATCAAGCCTGTAAGTGAACCAAGCATGACGCCAAAGAACAAGGCGCCAAGGAGCCACCAAAGTTCATGGAAATATGCTTCAATCATCAAATCACCTAGGATTGGTCGATGTATTCTTGACGATCGCTTATTCCATCGCCATCCGTATCTTCGTTGTTTGAACTCGTTCCGAAAGCAGATTCAAGCGCATCGCTGAGTCCATCGTTGTCGTTGTCATCAACATCAGCGCTGCTGAGGGTGTAAATCATGGCGAGTGAATCAGGATCTTCAACCTGAAGCAACCGACCCTCCCACTGCATAGACGTCCCGAGATGGAGTTCATCCAAACCGATGCAATTGTTCACAGCATCAAGTAGGATTCTCTTGTCGCTACCTGGTTCGGAGAGGTACCATGTGCCATTCTCTTCAATGGCCTTGCCGTTGATTCGAACAATCTTGTTTTTGTCATAGCCCCAATCGATGGCTCCATCTCCCCAAAGAAGTGTCATCGGAGATGCCTTTTGACCCTCTGTGAGTTGTTCAACGAGCAATTCAGCTCGCATATTTTCGTCATCCCAGGCGATGGTGACCTCTGCTATTACGGCTTGACCGGCTTCGAGCCAGGTTGCACGTGGTCCTGGAATCGTGACTGCTATGCTTGTCCAACCAGGGGTGTACCCTTGAGAATCCGTAAAGTAAGCAGACTCATCTTCAACACTTGGCTCAAGAGCGTATTTCATGTACGCAGATACAGTGTAAACTTGCCCAGGGTTGTCGAAGATCACCGAAGGATTTGCACTGAGCAGCACCAACAAATCATCGATGGATGATGTTGCCTCCAAATCAGGGTTCGATCCATCTCCTTTGTCAAGGCACCAATTTGAGGATGCAGTGTTCCATACGAGTCGACCTCGCATGCGGATATCGCTTCCATTCAGCGAATCAGCGGAATCGAGATCATCTTGGCTAGGTAAGACGCACAAAGGAGAGCCAGAAGAACCCTCAAGTTGCCATTCCCCGTCTAGGATAGACAATGTGCCCGCAACATCGACGGTTCGACCAGATGAGTACATCCATGTCGATTGTGAGGACCAATCAAGTAACGGGATTTCAATCGGGTGATTTCTGTCAATAACAATTTCAGGTCCTTGGACAGCCAGATTCCAACGCAACTCCCTTTGTTGGTAAGATAGGACACCTTGAACGGTCACCTTTGAGCCTGCTTCAATCCATTCACCAGTTGCGGAATGGATTGTCATTCCGATTTGGTGATTTGAGTTTCCATAGTTGGGGTGGTCTCCAAGTCGAGCGGTGCCAAATGAAACGTCGGGAGCAATCGATTTCGACATGAATCCAGTCAATTGAATAACCTGGCCATCGAAATCTTCTGGGTTTAGGGCGACATCTGAGATCGCCAACAATGGTGCTTTTGGAATGTCTTCCTTGTCCCAATTCATTGCTCCAGCACCAAGTGCTTGCAGCCACATTCGTCCTTCGTATTCGATAACATCTCCAATCACTGTCACGTTCGTTCCGATTGGCGGTAATTCTGCAGGACGATACCAACGCAATTCTACGACACCCGTGCCGTCGTCGATAATGGCATCAAGTCGGTCGTCTCCTGAGTTGTATGGATCTTCGACCCATGAAATCAATTGACCTTCGACCTTGACAACTTCGTTGATGTAATCGGTCAATTCGTCAACATCAACAACCGATGGTTCCCGTACCATGGCGTACCAGTTAAGCGTAGCCACAAGGAACAGTGAAATTGCAAACATGACCCATAATCGAGGTCCGTTGGTCTCAGGATCGTCGGTCGATAATCGGGCGAGGAAGCCTTTGAGACCATCTGCCATGAAAGCGCCTCAGGGTCAAGATGCATATCACTTCCCCTTCGCCATTATCCGAAGAGATGCCTTGAAATGGAAGGCAAGAACAGGAAAAAACATGCGAGACCGTGTAATTCGAGATGAAATCCATCGCGACGTCTTGGTTCCAGCCCATCACGCACGCATCATCGACACGCACGAATTTCAGCGATTGAGGAACATCCAACAACTTTCAACCTGTGAGTTTGTCTTTCCATCTGCAACGCACACGCGCTTCGCACATTCCCTGGGTGCATACTTCCTCGCAGGTGAGTTGACTTCTTCTTTACAGGAAGTCCAACCAGGATTGCTCTCGGACTACGATGCTGAGTTGGTTCAAATTGGTGCATTGCTCCACGATATCGGTCATCCACCATATTCTCATCTTCTTGAAACACCGGAGGTCTTTGCAACGTTCCACTCCCACGAACACTGGGGTAGGATTCTTCTTGAGAGCGTGGACTCAGAGATCGGGCAAGTCCTCGCTGATGTTCTCGGTGAAGAACGAAAACAGCGTCTCTTTGCTCTTCTAGACGGGCAACAGGAGTGCAACGGTGTTCCAATCGCTCCGTTCCTCAAGGAAATCATCAGCAGTCAACTCGATGTTGATCGAATGGATTACATGATCCGTGATCAAGCCAACACCGGAGCTCAAATTGGTGGATTTGACAGTGCTCGAGTCATCCGTGCCCTGCGCGTGAACGACGAGGGCAGACTGTACGTCAAGGCTTGGGGATTGCCTGCTATTGAAGCCTACCTCGTAACGAGGTATCACATGTACAACCAAGTGTATTTTCACAAAGTCAACATGCTGACCCAGTCCTACCTCGTTCGAATGCTCGTACGTGCTCGACAGTTGGCTCAAATCGGGTCACTGGAATTGGACGGAGAAATCCATGAGATGCTTCTCAATGAATCACTGACACCAGATCAGTATGCATCGCTGCATGATGCGCACATCAAGGTCGCCATGGGTCGATTCGCCAATCACTCCGACGAGATACTGTCCGGTTACGCATTACGTTTGTTGGCTCGTAGAGATTACCACAAATCCTTGAGAATTCCCTCGTTGACAACTGAGATGTTCGCTATGGTCCAAGATGAGGTTGTGACCCATCTTGTTGAACAAGGATTCGATGCTGAACACGATCTCATCACCGCTTCGATTCGAAAGCGTGGTTACATGCCGTACGAGCAGGGCATCATTCTTGAAGATGGTCGGGATGCAGCGGAACATTCGCCGCTCATCCGGTCGTTGACACAGTCCGATGAACGTATACTCGTGTTCGTCCCTGAGCAAATACGAGACTCATGCGAAGGGTTGGTTCGTGCTAAGACCAAGCCATCGCAATCATCACTTGCAATGTTTGATTCGGCAAACTCATGAAGGTCCTATTCCCACGACGGTTCGGGGCCTGTAGCTTAGTTGGTTAGAGCACCCGGCTCATAACCGGGCGGTCAAGGGTTCAAATCCCTTCAGGCCCACTCAATTCATTCATCACGGGGACACTTTGCGACACAATGGTTATGAGGGTCGATAGGGTGGCTACAGTTAGTGAGCACGATGTCAACCCGAAAGAGCACCTTTACCGTTCTATTGATTTACGTCGCATCTTTGTTGCTTGTGGCAGTACCTGCTCAAGCACAAGCCCCTGTTGCGGCCGTATCAATTACTTGTCAACCTGCTGAAATCAAGGTTGATGTCAAGCCAGGTTCCACACTCGTTGGTTTCACCACCTGTACTGCTACCAACCCCTCCTCTTACCTTGAAAAGATCTCGATATCAGTCTCATCTGATGGACTTGCTGCAGCTGCTCCTGGTGACATCTATGTCGGACCAACTAGCGAAGAAGACTTCCAAGTTGTTGTCCGCGCTCAACCGTTCATGACCATGCAAGCACGACAACTGACGATTCAAGCGAGTGTTTCAGAATTTAACGGTCTACCACCGCCCAACCCTGCACAGTCCAGTTCCCAAATGATTGTTTCAATCACCCAATTCGCCCTGCTTCAAGTCGAAGCCACTGAACCGTTTGTTCAGTTGATGCCAAAGACCGACAAGGACTTTGAATTCAAGGTGTACAACCTCGGTAACCAATACGATTTCATGAAGGTGGGGATTTCAGAAAACTCACGAGAACAACTTGAAGACGCAGGATTCAACATTAACATCCCAATCAGCAAGGTCAACGTTGAGCCAATGGTTGCTCCTGCTAAGGTCCGAATTCAACTACGAACACCAAAGACTCAAGGCTGGACTGATGCCTACCATACTCTCGACTTCTACGCTGAATCCGACTTTTCATGTAAGAACGGCGGATGTGATCGAGAATCTCAGATGATCACCATTTATGTCCGTGGAATTTACCTCCCAGGCTTTGAAATTATTCCTGCATTGTCAATGGTTGCTCTCGCAGCTGCGGTGGCAGGTCGACGCTTCATCAACGCAGACGATGAAGAAGAAGAGTGGCGAGAAGCCGCACCCGGTCTGTAACCTGTAAATTGGATGCAAACCCACTCCTGTTGGGGTTGGGTTCATAACCTATCCATGCGAGGGTTTGTTGAGTTGAGAAGATGAGTGGACTCTTGAGTAAAGCGACTGCAGCAGAAGAAGCAACCCAACCAGAACCTGTTGAAAAAGAAGTCAAGGCCGAAGCAGGCCTTCTTGCAGCAGGCAATCCATCAGACGATGGTCCGGATATGTCGACCATCCTTACATCGGTCGGTTGGGCTGTCATCGTTGTTGGCGGCCTTCTCTCTCTCCAAGGCGGTTCATGGGGCCTGATTGTCGTACTCAGCGTTCTTGTCATTGGAATTGGAACATTGTATGCTGGCCAGCACTTCTCCGAAGAGGGAGTTAACCCTCTAAAGATTGGAGGAGCCGCTCTTATTGCAATTTTACTTACATCTGTTCCATATGGGGTGAGTTCGTTCATCGGGACTGCGGATACTTTTGCAGTTACTGAATTGGAATATGACGAGGATGATAATAAATTAAGTTTCAAAATACGAGGAGGGATTGGTGAAGCAACTGCCAAAATCATGATTGTATCGTATACTGGGGAGAAAACAGAACAGTGGTCTCAAACTAAAACAGTGGGTGATAACGGGGTGAGATTCACTGCACCAATTGAGGATTTCTTCTCAGGTAATAGTGAAACTTGCATAAACTGTGTGGATACGTCTCTCGTCGATTATGAGTTGGTTGTTGACGGAGATAATGGTGTTACAGAAGTCATTCAACTTGATACAGAATTCATGACTCGAGAAGTTCTTCACGGTGCAGTACAGATTCAAGATCATATGACGACAACAAATTCCGGAACTGGTTCGCAAGGGGAAACAACAACACAAATTGATGGGCTAGTTTTGGATTTGCTTGCGGGCGTCATGGTCGACGATCATGAGCCTCTTGATGGAGGTCTTCATTCAATGTCATTGGGCAAAGAGGATGCAGGCCGGCTGGGAATTACTACAAGTGATTATACAGTTGAATTGACCGTGAAGAAGGGAACCGCAGTCAAATGGAATCATCCAATTATTGCTGTGGATGGGACGACTGCAACATTCAATTCCGGTGGTGAGTTTAAGTCGGGTGAGATGACCAGTTGGATCCGATTAGGAGGGACATCCACCGATCAGAATGGAATTCTTTTCCTGCACGAAGATGATTTCTATTCTGGAGACGGATGTTATACGTTCGAAATAAAAATTACAAATCAATACTTCAGTTCTGAACCGGTCGTAACGGAATCGAGAATGAAATGGGAACTACAGTTTGACCGATATAATAGTGCTGGTGACGACGGCGAAGAAAAACAAGAGTCACGTACGTACCTTACGTGCTAAACGAGTTCATTCTTCTTTGGCGATAATCGGGTTGCCTTCGGAATCAACCCATGAATCACTGTTGTCTTCTTCTTTGTCCATTGTTTCCTCGACAACATCTTGTTTTGCTATTTCCTTACGTGCTTGTACCGCAATTACGGCAGCAAAGATGACGACGATTGAGATTATGGCTCCGTAGAGAATAATCGGTAACTCTTCAACATCTTCTGCAGTTGTGAATGAAACTTCTCCTGATGTTGTTCCTGCTTCATTCGCAATGAGGTCACTCACAGGCTCAAGCACATCTGGATAGAGGAATTTACAAGTCAATTGAACCGCTCCATCTTCTTGATGATACCATGTAATCGGTACATCCTTTGTTTGTCCGGGTTCGACCGCCCAATTTGCAGTGGAGGCTGTTGTATCTGCTTCAACATCATCAACATAGCAACGAACGTTTGGATTTACAGCAACGGTACCTGTATTGGAGATGGTGACCATGACGCCATGTGATCGGCCTGTGTCTGCAGTTACTGCTTCCGTCTCCACTTTATCGATGCTTAACTTAGGGTAGACGATGTTGATTGAACTCGTAGGCGTTGGCGGAGCAGTCGTATCAGCAACGAAATCACCCCAATTTGTTGGAACAGTGACTTTGATTGTTCCAGATTCTTGGCCATACACGCCGTTTCCATCAAACCATTCAACAATGCGTCGATGTTCACTTGTTCCCAAATCAAACTTCCAAGTACTCTCATCATCGTATGTGCCATTAACTACGGTATCGATTGTCGTTCCGCCGTAGCCAATACCGGTCGCAATCACTTGGGCAAATGGAGTATTTACCGTAAATTCTCGCTTCGATAGGAGTCGAATCCAAGCATCTGTATAACCTCCTGTCCCTGTTGAATTGCTATACTCAATTGTTGCACTATCGTGAAGGATGATGTCTTCATCGGTACGTGAACCAAGAATTTGAGTCTCAGTCACGCTAATGTGATGTCCATCCAAAACGTGGATTGGACTACTGCCATACAAGGTTGATTCATCAATGGAGCAAGTTCCTTCACAGGTGATGTCTGCACCTCGAAGTGTGGAATCCTCAACAACCAACGTCCCATGATTTTCAATATCGAAAGTAGCTTGATTCCAAATGATGTTCCCTCCTTGTTGGGTGAGTTGTTCTGCAGGAATCGACTTCAGTTCAGCATTTGAGTGAAAGAATTCAATCATAGTAATTCCAAATGGTAGCGCATAAAAATGATCTACAACAATACTCAACTCTTGTGTCAAATCGACATTGAATTGTGCACTTGAGCCGGTGATTTCGTTGAAGGTTACATCGTTAATGGAGAGATTGAGATAGGCAGATTCAGGTACGTCGATGTTGAAATGGATCGTCATCGTGGCATCCGCATCTGCAATATTCTCGTTGATTGTCACTTCCGTTCCATCATAAATCACTAATGTAGAGGCAGCGCCTTCACCTTCGATATTGATGGAGTGTAGATGGAGAGTCCCTCCTTCTTCAATGATAATGCTCGAACCCCGTTCGACGTTAACAGCACCAGTCCAATGCAATTCAGCACCTTCCTGAACGATGATTTCACCGTTGAATGTTCCATCAGACCAATTGACGGATTCACTCACTGTTACTGTATCGCCTTGCGAGGGAGGTGTTGCTAGGCCAAGTCCAGAAAATGTAATCGATGTGAGCATAATGATGGCGAGAAACGATGCAGTGCGCATGACACTCGCAACGAGAGGTCAACCATGAATCCTTCTCTGATTAGTATGGGACGTCTTTCCACCCGATTGCATAGCCAATGAGGTTGAACGATCGGTGCAAAATGGGTGTAATGACAACGATAATCACCATCGGAAGAAGCAATTCAGATGATGCGAGAAGAGAAGGTCCGAGGAAGAGTTGCCCCCACAGGAATACCATGATTGCAAACGGTAGGGTGTCTAAAATTGGGGCTTTGGATGAAACATCACCTTCTCGCTTCAAACCGCGACGTCGCTTGAAAAACGATCCTGTCATATCGCCTATAAGACATGCAAATCCAAGAAATGAACCCATGATGTATGCGGTTAGATAAGGCCCACCCACTGAAAACCATGCATCTTCAGAACCAGTGAGTGGCGTCACAAATACCGATGCTTCATCGAAGGATGTTCCTACGATAGCAACTTGAAGCATGCACAACAATCCTGCAGTTAAGGAGCCACCAATCAGTCCGTTCCATGTTTTCCCATCTCCGAGCATACGGTTGCCATCTTTCATGACTCGTCCACCGTCGATGGGCCAAGGTCCGTATCCTGTCTTTGGTAGCCATTTCCCCCACATCATTGCGAATGTGTTTGCGATAAAACCAGGAAGATAGAGCCATAATGTCATGAGTGCGAGAAGAAGAATTCCCATATCCGTAGCGTCTGCAACTTCGCCCATGTGCGTTTGTCGTTGCACTCGGCCTTTGAAGGCTCTTATTTTCTGAAAGTCGAAGCGGTTGAATTATCAGCCCAACACAACAGGGCAACCTATGGGTCGAAGTGTTCTCGTCGTCGGAGGAGGTGGACGTGAACATGCGTTATGTCTCGCTCTATCAGAATCCGATTCCATCCAAGAGATTCATATTGCACCTGGTAATGCTGGAACCCAATTTTACGCAACCAATCACGATGTTTCCGCTTCAGATATTGCTGGCTTGGTTCATCTATCAAAGCAATTGGATGTTGATTTTGTTGTTGTCGGACCAGAGGCGCCACTGTGTGATGGTCTAGCGGATCAACTCCTCGAAGCAGGCATTCCTTGCTTTGGCCCACAGCAAGCCCACGCTGAATTGGAGGGTTCCAAGTTGTTTGCGAAGAAGGCCATGGATGCAGCGGGTGTTCCAACAGCTGACTACGATGTTCTCGATGCTTCTTCAAACATCGATGCCTGTCTTGATGCTCGTTCCAAGGAGCCATGGGTCATCAAACGTGATGTACTCGCTGGTGGAAAAGGTGTTGTCGTCACTGACAATCGCACCGAGGCTGTTGAATTTATTCGACAATCCATCGAGACAGATGGGCACGTCCTACTTGAACGGTTCTTACCTGGTGAGGAAGCCAGTATGCTGGTCGTTATGGACAAATCTGGATATGCTTGTCTGCCGCCAAGTCAAGATCACAAGCGAGTTTTTGATGAGGATAAGGGGCCGAACACTGGTGGTATGGGTGCATATTGTCCCGCTCCCGTGGTAACTGAAGCAATCCATCGTAAGACCATAGAACGAATTGTGGAACCCATGTTTTCGCACCTATCATCGATGGCTATCCCCTACAGAGGTGTTCTCTACGTGGGCCTCATGATCGATGAGCGCGGTGATCCTTACGTCGTTGAGTTCAACGTTCGATTTGGAGACCCTGAATGCCAAGTAACACTTCCACTCATTGATGGAGACGTAGGTGAATTGTTGTACGCTGCATCAAACGACAAATTGTCCAACCTTAAGGTGGCGTTCCATCCGCATCATGCCCTTACTGTTGTCCTCGCCTCTGAAGGCTATCCTCAATCCGCAATCAAAGGAAGAATCATTTTTGGCGCTGAACACGCAGAAGATACACAGGAAACTTGGATCAGTCATGCGGGAACTGCACGTGACGAAGAAGACAATCTTGTTTCATCTGGTGGCCGTGTTCTGTCGGTCACATCGGTCGCAGAAACCTTGCAAAAGGCGCATGATTTGTCCTATCAGCGTATGCAACACATTCAACTTGATGGCTCACATTACAGGACCGACATCGGACACCGTGCTCTGTAAATCCACAAATTCGATGACGTCCACCGTTTTTCCCTATTCCCTCATCGTCATTGTTAAAAGAGGGTCAAAAGTGGCCAAAACGCTCCAGCCTTGCTGCTGTCGAGCAATCCTCTGAGGGAAAAAAATGGAAAAGGTATCAAAGACCTCGCAACGCCCTGTTTTGAGTTGGCTTATTGCCCCTCTAGCAGTGCTGATTGCAATACTAGCAAACTACGTCGACGGACTCATGTCCATCGATGTTGAACTGAACAACGATGCGATGATGCCAGTCATCATCACCGGTGTCGCCGGTCTCTTGGCCGTCACTCCACGCATCCTCCGTCAACTAGGTTCCCTTCCAGAGTCGATTTCTCAAACACAAATCTCCCTCGCAATGTTTGTTCTCGCTCTTGTTGGTTCAGGAGTTGCAGAGTCACAAACTGACGGATTTGTTGGTTTCACGTTCTTTGCGGTGCTCTTTGGTGGATATCTGCTGGACACTCGTGAACGATACGA
>JBMYJV010000025.1:0-12283 GCA_049594755.1 Candidatus Poseidoniaceae archaeon | reverse complement strand
CATTGGCCAAGGAGCAAAAGGCGACCATGATTTGGGACATCGGTATCGCACCGGGTTTGTCCAACATGCTTCTTGCACAAGCTCAACGTGAGTTGGGTCACCTCGACGATGTCAGCATTCACGTTGGGGGAAATCCAACCCAACCTGATGAAGATTGGTCCTACATGGCACCATTTTCTCCTTCAGATGTCATCGAGGAATACACACGTCCTGCACGAATCGTTCGAGATGGTGCAATCGTCACCGTTCCTGCTCTCACAGAGCGGCATCGAATCGATGTTGAAGGAACGGACGGAATGGATGCCTTCCTGACCGATGGACTACGAAGTGTCCTCTCAACCATCAACGCAACCAACATGGCAGAGTATACGGTTCGTTGGCCGCAACATATCGATCGCTGGTTGTCCGAGGGAGAGGACACTCCTGAGGAGGACCTCCTTGCAGCTTGGACATTCGATACGAACCGCCCAGAATTCACGTGGATGAAGGTTCAATGCCATGCCAAAGGGGGGGTAAGAGAATGGACCATTGTTGATTATGGACAAGATGAGGATGGTTCAATGGCGCGAACCACAGGCCTTGTCACGTATGCAATCGCTTCCTTGTTTGCAACAAAAGGTCCAGAACATTGTGGCCTTGGACCCGGAATTCATTCACCCGAAATGGTCAATGAAGGAACTTTGGAATATGTTCTTGAAGTATTCCAAAAGCACGGTATTTCGGTCTCATAACATTGGTTCATCGCAATGTGGACAGGGCATGCCTGGAATGAACTCTCCCAAGAGGAAGCCACAGTTTGTGCAGATGCTTGTCAGGAAGTCATCGATGTTGCTCATGCTGCGTCATCGACAGACTCGTATATTATTCTGAAGGTGATTTCGAAGAACCTGTTTTGGACTTGATAAATTTGAACAGGATCCTCGAGAAGATCATTGAAGCGATGAAAATGAGGATAGTTACCCACCATGGAGCCTCTGTTGAGGTTGCAAAGAAGTAAGCGAACAAGAGTATTCCGAAGCCATATACTGCCCGAAAAGCAGAATAAAAGAGAAATGACTTGAACAAAGGATTGTCGCGAACCCTCTTCACAAGAGATTCATCAGCCATGCATCTTCCTTATGAGAGAAGTACTCAAGACTTCTTCATGAAAACATACACCAGGGAGAGTAGGACGGTCGTTGCAAGGGCTCCAGCACCAAAAATAACCATCGATTCTCCTCCTTCTCCAGAGTTCAATATTCCATTCTCGGATGGTTCGTCTTCACCAAACAAATCAACAATCGATGTGGTTGAATCTGTTTCACACCCGTACTCGGATTCGCAAGAGATGCGGGAAGTGACCTCGACTTCGACCTCAATGTTTGAGATTTGATCTACCTCGGAAAAATCACTTTGAGGTATCGCATCAGGTGCTTTAAGATTCAAAAGGACACGAACAGGTTCATCTTGTTCATCAATCGAATAACTCTCAAGTGGAAATGATGCGATGAAACCCAAGTCTTGCAATCGTTCCATTGAGGCAGGCGTAAGCCCAATGTCCATGACATCTTCACCATTTCCAAGATTGTACACCTCAAACTCCAATGAAAACTCTTCACCAACCTTCGCTTCCATAAAGGAACTTACACTACTAATTGAGCAAGACCCATATTGCAAGATGTTCAAAATAAATGTTGCTTCATCTGAAGCAGGATTCAATGGTGGAAGACCGCTTAATTCAGTGACTGTTGCATTCACGGAAACTGTATGTTCCTGAGCAGACATTCCTTGATCAGCTTGAATAACAACATCAAAGTCTTCAGAAGAATCAGGGCCGACGTATATTGACCCCGGACCGGAGTGTGCAAACTCACCCGAATCGATGGAGATTTCGATTTTCTCCATGTATGCTGTAGGGTTCTCGACGGTACATGATATGCTTCCTGATAGAGCAGTTGAACTTTCAACAGAAATATTCATCCTTTCTTCGCAGATCAAATTTACTGCTGCTACTGGTGCTTGAGCAACAGAACCCATGAACAGAAACGAACTGCTGGATACCAAAAAAAGTACAACCAACAGGTTGCGGGCATGCATGGTTTATCTCTCAAAAGCGGATAAAAAAAGATTTTTCCTACACTGCCTGACTGTTGAAATAGGCACGGCAAGAGTCGAGTACCAATTCGAGGTCCTTCTCTCGAATCACTTCGTTTGCATACGCTAGGGGCCGCTCATCCCATGGATTGAAGCAAATGGCGTGTGCTGCTTCTTCAAACATTCCGATGTCTCCTGCAGAATCACCGACAGCAATCACATGCTCTTCATCTACATTGAGGCGACGACGTAGCATGCGAACCAAAGCACCTTTCCCATCCATCTGAACTTGATAGCGTCCATAATCTTGGACGAGCAAAGAACCGTCGGTTTGACCTGAATCCGTTGTCCAACCGTTGGTAAAGACATGAAGCCGAGTGTCGTATCCGTTAGCAAGTCTTGCTGAGGTATGCCGATCGATTCCACCCCATCGTCGTTGCCACTTCTTCTCACTCGGGAAAAGGCATGAAATATCTCGAGCTGTTTGTTGTAAGCCTCCACTTACTATGGCCACATGATGGCCATCATCAAGAAGCGACTGAATCAGATGCTGATAGTTCTTCATCATCGGCATGCCTTCCATGCAAGCCCGTAAATCTGCATCTGTGATTTCAGTTCCATATTGTTCTCGCCAGCTGTCCTTGATGAGTGCGATATCAAGCTTAATCCAATCCCATTCATCCAGCAATCCTTGATTGTAGAGACTAAACGATTCATCGTTGTTGATACCAAGACAATCGTAAACGAATTGCCACGTGGAAAGGTGATCGACGAGAACACGGTCCATATCCAAGCAAACAAGTCCACGCATTCACTGACCACCTCTTGGCCCATCGTACTGGGCTTGGACTTGTTCAACTTGCTTGCCCATAATGTAGAGAATCAAGGCAATCATCATTGCAAACAATCCGAACAAGGTCATTGCAATCGTTAGTAGTGTTACGCCAATGGACTCGGTCGAAAGTTCGGTAAACGTATTGACGACACCTCCTGAGAGACGATATCCAAGCACAAAGAGAACAATGCCAGGAATGCCAAACAGGAACAATGGGTGTCTTGACTCAATCATCCACATGAAGAGTTGAGCAAAACGAGATGCGGTTGCAAGCGATTCCCGCTGAGGAAGGGAAGGCAGGGTCGTTGATTCGATGACCCGGACACGCAATTGGTCGGAGAGGTCGTGAGCTGTTGCTTCCTCATTTGCGGAAACTAACTCATTCAATCCCTGCCGGCTCACTGAAGCGTGTTGGAAGCGAGAGGACCCAAGTAGACTTTTGCTTGGGCGCAACTCATCCTCATCCTCTGAAGAAACAAGGCCAATGTACACATCCCAATTCTCACGAGAACGGTTGAGGTGAAGTGGGAATTCACGGAGGGACCATTGTTTGTTGATGTGTATGAAGAGATAATTCTCAGCCGGTTCGAGATTGGATTCTTTCAAACATTGGGAGACAGAGAGAATGTCATCGTTTTCACAGGTGAGAAGTTTGCAGCCTACCTCTTCGACGAGGATCGCCGTCTCATCCTCAGAGCCAAGATCGATGAACACAACATCATCGGTAGCTTGGCGGGCTCGAGTCAGGAACGATACAACACGCAATTCGATGTTGCATCCGATTCCAACGATGCGCAAAGGAACGTTCGCCACGTTCGCTGTTCAAGGTCTTGCCTTTCAATGCTCCCTCATGTATTCGCCTCACAACCCCTTTTTGCTGAGGTGAATTGGATGCGGTCATGATGGAAGGGCAGACCATTGGCGTCGTCATTCCAGCAAGAAACGAAGAGGCACACATCGGCAAGGTTTTGGAAACGCTTCCAGAGGTCGTGGATTACGCTGTTGTGATCGATGATGGTTCGACCGATGCCACCTACAAGATGGCCTCAAAAGCATCATCTCCTGCTGAAGTGACGATTCTTCAAACAGAAGGAAATGGTGTTGGAGCAGCCATTGATCTTGGCCATCAACACCTTCTCAACACGATTGAACAACCCTTCGTGAGCGTCGTCATGGCTGGTGATGGCCAAATGGATCCGAACGATCTAGCAGCGGTTGTTCAACCAATCGTCAACGATGAGGCAGACCATGTCAAGGGCAATCGAATGTCAACACCTACTGATATGGAGCAGATGCCGAAACGTAGGAGACGAGCTTCACGTATCCTTGGTTGGTTGACCACGTTGGCAAGTGGCCGAGTCACATCAGACCCTCAATGCGGGTATACTGCAACTTCTTCCAACCTCCTTCAGAAATGGAATTGGGAGCGGTCTTGGCGAGGGTATGGTTATCCAAACTACTGGCTTATTCATCTCTCAAGCCAAGGCTGGAGAGTTCAAGATGTGCGTGTGAAAGCGGTCTATGGTAGCGAACAATCAGGAATCAAACCTGTTCGATTCTTTGCATCTGTTGGCCGCATGATGACCATTGAGCATCATCGAAGAGCGTTCAAACACCTGTTTAGCTCAGTGTGGATGATGCTTTCCTTCCTGTTTTATATCACAGGTTACGGATTCGGCATCTATGCCATCGAGAAACCCGTTGCATTACTCGGACTCCCTCTCTGTTGGTGGATGGCACACAGGCTTGACCGCCTTGCAATGCGTCGATTGATTGGTGGGCGTACCAAGATTTGAACTTGGGTCCAAGGCTCCCAAAGCCCCGAGTATAGGCCAAACTAACCCATACGCCCTTGAGTTGGGGGACGTGGTTCTCCATATGAACTTCACTCAAGGAGGAGCCACGTTCCATCACGCTGGCGAACGAGGGTTCCATCCAACTCCATCTTCTCGAGAAGGTCATCGACGAGCAGTTCAGAGTTGAGTTTGTCAAGAACGGTTTGGACATCTTCTCGGTGGAGAATCATGTCCTCTCCAACCGCTTTTTGGATCGCTGAATAGATGGCACGAGGTGATGATGAAGAGGAAGCGATGAGTGGTTCATCCATCTGCTCAAGTTTCTTCCTCAGTTCATCACGCAATTCTTCGGGTGTGTTGGCCAGAGCAACTTCAATACGTAGTTGTGCAGATGAATCGGCCGTTGCGATAATCGGTGTGGTCGCAGGAAGCGACTGGCCACAATGCGGGCATTGACGAGGTTGTCCTCTCGTACCGTGACAATTACGACAGGCAGGACAGCGTACAACCGACCATGTTCCTGCCATGGGACAAAATTCTGGCAACAGATTATGAAGATTCACAAACTGAAGTCTGGACCATCGTTCTTACGACGGGCCCCCGGACGAAGTGCTGGAGCCGCAGGTGCCTTCGTATCCACACGCTTCTTTTCAGGTTCTGCAGAACGAGTGAGTCCGCCACGAATCGGTCCTGTTCTTCCACGGCCAGCCATGCGCAGTGAATCGGGAAGAATCAGTGCAGCAATGGCAACGCCATGGTGATCTTGACCTGCCGTAACTTCATCGACGGCAACATCGAACGAGAGAACTTCGAGGTCTCTGGATGCAAGACGGCGTTGGATGTTTCTGCGGAGCAAGAGTACGGTTTCTTCGTAATCCACTTCGGTCGTGATGCTGGCAACGATGGCACATTCATCACCTTCTGGTGTCTGACAAAGCGCATAGCCAACACCAGCACAAGCGGTCGAACCACTCCATGCATATGCCGTAGCAAGATGGCATTCGACCAATGAACCCATAGGAAGTGGCTCAGGTGGAACAACGTTGAATCCAAGTGGAAGCATTGCACCTTGAACCTGAATCAAACGAGCATCACCCAATCCCAATTCGACAAGGCCTTGATCAAAAGCGTCTTCTGCATTTTCGCCCCAAGGAGAAACTGCGGTCATCAGCCAGCCACGAGAGGATTTGGAACTACCATCACCTGCCATGCATCAAAGTAAATCCATACGGTTCATGAACAACATGGTGCAATGCATCCACAAAACACGAAACGCTATGAAAACCGAAGCAATGGGAACAGCATGGCCAAGGCATCAAGACTCCTCTTGTTGCTCGCAACCATTGGGTTGTTTGTCTTGGCCATCATCATGATTCTGAAGAGCGATTCAGTTCTGATGGCGATTCCGTTGATTGGTGTATCCGTCCTTGCAGGATTTGGCTACATGATGTTCGATGCTCAACCTCCATCAAAACCGAACAGCACACCAGGAGCAGTTCAACACAGCTCAATCGCAAACAGCGAGGATGTACACAAGGACGTCTTACCAGACATCACACAGAGTGAGTACGACGTACCAATCCTTTGATCAAAGAATACGAACGGTCTCCAAATTAGTAATCTCCGTGGTGACAAATGATGTTGCGAGGTTTTGGATTCATCGAGTCGACAAACGCTAGCAATTGACGACGGTCGGAGTGACCACTGAATCCGTCGATGGTCGCCATTTCACAACCAACCTTGACAATCTCCGTTCGTCCATTGATTTGCATTGGAACTTCACCGAATCCTTTCTGGAGACGTCGTCCAAGTGTTCCTTCGGCCTGGTAACCGACGAAACAGAGTGAGTTGCGCTCTTCATGGGCCCAGTTCTGGAAGTAATTCATGACCGGACCTCCGTTGAGCATTCCCGATGTTGCAAGAACGATGCACGGGCTTGTATCCATAACAATGCTCTCACGTCGTTCCGCACCTTCCACACTACGGAACCATGGGCTTGTGAACGGGTTCTCACCATCGTTCTGTTGCAATGACTTACGGAGTGCAGAAGTCAGGTAGTTCGGGTGGCTAGCGTGGATGGCAGTCGCTTCCTGAATCATACCATCAAGCCAAACAGGTACTGGTTTGACAGCCCCAGAGCGGAACAAATCGTCGATAGCGATCATCACTTCTTGCGAACGACCAACAGCAAACACAGGACAGATGAGTTTTCCGTTTCTCTGCAATGTCCGAGTCACAATGTCTTGCAACTCTTGGTTGGCTTCTTCACGGGACGGTTGGTAATCACCAGCAGCACCGTATGTCGATTCAATCACCAAGGTCTCACAACGTGGGAAACGGGTGTTGGCAGCATCGAACAACCAGGACTTCTCGAATTTCTGATCGCCAGAGAACACAATGTTGTGCTTTCCATCTGCAATGTTGAGATGGACGGCAGATGAACCAAGAATGTGACCTGCATTGGAGAAGGTCATCTTCACGTCTGGTGCAATGTCCGTGGTTTGGTTCCAGTCGACATCCACAACGTGACGCATGCACATACGGATGTCTTCCATATCGTATGGAGCACGCTTTCCTTCAGCACCACCGACCTTGAGGTAGTCGGTCTGGAGAAGGAGCATCAAATCACGAGTAGGTGGCGTACAGAAGACTGGCCCACGATATCCATACTTGAACAGAACAGGGAGCATACCTGCGTGGTCAAGGTGGGCGTGCGTCAGAACAACTGCATCGATTTGCTCGAGTGGAAGTGCCTCAGGGGCAGTGAAGTACGGCATTGGGTCGGTGTCGGACGCAATGTTGACACCAACATCGATCATGATTCGAGATTCATTGGTTGTCACAAAGTGGCATGCACGACCGACCTCTTGGTAGGAGCCAAGAGCGGTGACACGTGCCCATGTCGAACCTGGTCGCTTTGGACGGTGAATGTTCAATCCGAAGTTTCTCAACAGTTTACGGCGTTCTTCAGCATTGGCTTCTCGATAGCCACGAATGTCTCGAACGGTCTTCGAGAGAATTGGAGGTGTTCGCTCGACAGAGACTTCCCATCCTGTTGAGTTACGAATTTCCTTGGCAATTGATCCTCGACGACCAACAGCATCCGATGGATTCTCACATTGGATGATAACTTTCCAAATGCATGGATCGAAGAAGAGTTCGGAAATGTTGGCCGATTCAGGAACGAGGTCCTTGATCACAGCCGTCGCATCTTCCTTGTCCATGACCATGTCTGGTTCAGGACGCATGACAATTCGTCGCTTGATTTTCTTCGAAATCTTTCCAGCCAATCCGTCGTTTGAAACGAACGGTTCGAAGTCTTTCGTAAAGATGGCAATATCACCAGCTTCGAGGTCGACATTGTACTCAATGTTTCGAGGTACAATCTTACTAATTTCATCTTTGATTTCCTTAAACGTCAATCGCATAATCTCATCTCCAACCACGCCATCGCACGCTACGCATATCCAGAGGATTGCGGCGACGCCGCGGGAGTGGAAGGATGCTCACTTCTTCTTGAGAATGGCATCAATTTCGGATTGTTCAACAGGAACGAATCCGTCTTTTGCAGTGATCACAGCGAGGTCCATGCCGTTTCCGGATGCAGCATCACGCTGACCAGAGGCGTTGAGAGCACGTGCTGCCAATCGAACAGCGTCGTCACGGCTCATGCCTTCTGAGAATCCATCTTCGAGAACACCGTACATATATGGGGAACCCGATCCCGTTGCACAGTAGACATCAGGAATGGAACCACCTGCAGAATCAATGGAGTACACGTGGGAACCGTCTGCATCGACACCGACAATCAGGAGTTGAACCCAGTGTGGGCGGCCAGAAAGAATGTTGGCAGTGAATGTTGCAGCACCCTTGACAGTCATGTTTTGACCACGTCGCAGCTCGAACAAAGAAACCTCAGCAGCAAGCGTTCGGGAGAGTGACTGGGCGTGGCCGACGAGACCAGCCGTGGTAAGCGCAAGGTTGTCTCCAATCTTGAACAACTTCTGAACGCTCTTGTTGGCAATGAAGTGGCCCATGGTGGCTCGGTGGTCCGCTCCAACAACGACTCCACCGTTGAATGTGATTCCTACTGTACTGGTTCCAGTCTTCAATACACCATCTTGTGCTTCCATGATATCACCAACTCGCCACCCCATATGAACCGTGGGGTAAGCAGTCTGTCCTAGTCAAGCCCCCTTATCAACTCGACGATTGAAAACGATGATTTGTTGCATTCAACAAAGAAAGCCTTCTTGAGCCACCGAGGATAGGCTCGGACATGGCAAGGAAACGTCCCTCTGAACCCGATGAGGGACAGTTCTCGCTTGATGATTTCATCAATCAGGAACCAGCAGATGCAGAGAGCGTTCCAGAAATGATTGACCTCGCACCTCAACCAGAACCTGTCGAGCCAACGCCAAATGAATCGAAACCTCTTCGCACCTTCACAATGCCAAGTGCAGAAGCGACACGTTCGCAACAGCCCACGCCACCACCAAGTTCTGGCATCTATCACGATCTTGGCAAGATGTATCCAAATCCACCCATTCCAATGAACAACACTGGTTTGGTTCTTCACCGAGCAACACTGTACGATATGACAGGTATCGACACGCTTCTTGACTGGGTCAGTGACGGCGATGCTGCGCTCGTCGAAATGGCCCGTCTCATGAATCGAGAGCATGAAGTTGAGACGGTTCTTGCCCGCCTCCATCGATTTATAGAAATGGACATGGGTGGACAAATCGTCCAAATTACGGGAACTCGAGTCATGCTTCTTCCACCTGGATGTGTCGGAATCAGCGGTCTTGAAGACGAAGCGTTCAACGATGAAGCCGGATGGTCAGGAGGGGTTTGATGGAAGAACAAGTTATCGAGATGCCTTGTCCTATGTGCCACGACGAGGACAATTTGCGCATGATCGCTCACGTGGATGAAATCCCTTACTTTGGGGAACACACCCAAGTGACCGTTCTTTGCCACTCCTGTGGCTGGCGGCAAACGGATTTCATTCCTGCAGAGGGACGAAAGCCTGGCGGATGGACCTTTGAGATCGAGTCCGAAGACGATCTCTCCGTTCGTGTTGTTCGTTCTTCTTCGTGTACAGTCTGTATCCCTGAGCTCGATCTTGAAGTCAACCCGGGCAGTGCAGCGACTGGGTTTGTGACCAATATGGAAGGCCTCTTGGTCCGATTTATCGACATCGTCAAAATGGTTTCAAAGAGCATTGGTGATGATGAACCCGAGAACCAACAAATCCTACTCGGCATGCTGCATAGGTTGCAACATGCAGGAAGAGAAGGCAAGGCGTTGAAGATCGAACTTCTTGACCCTCATGGACTTTCACAGATTCTTCACGAACGAGCCATTGACAGAGACTTGACGCAAGAAGAGATCGATTCACTTCCGGTTGGACCTGACCCTGCAGTCTTCTCAGCTTAGGTCAGCGGCAAAGAACTCGTCCACCAAATGCGCAGTTTGGTCCTTCATCTCTTGATGGTTGGACAACCATGCCGTTGCACGGTCAATGCACAGTTGCTTCATTTCACCGGCGAGCAACGAACCAGAGCGGTATTGCTGATTGATCTCTTGGAGATACGCATCATCGTCTTCGAAGAAATACATCATGTACTGGTAAGCAACGTCGATGTCGGGATTACCGCCAATGCGTCGATGCTCCTCAATGGTTGGTTGTCCACCTGAGAACGCTCGTTTGATCTTCTTCTCAACAGCTGAAATTTCGTCATCGAGGAAGATGGTCGTCTTTGGTTGACTGCTCGACATCTTATCACCCGTCAATCCAACTGCGAAGTGGTGGTAGGTCGATGACGGAGCAAGAAGACCTTGACCTCCAAGTGAGCGCTCATAGGCAAGCATCTGCATTCGAATGCGATGAATGTCTTGCGATGTTGCACTTGGAACGTTCACCATCCCTTCCTTTGGATTGGACATGATGTCCGAGAAGCCCATTCCTTCAAGATTCGATACAATTCCATCGAAGACGGATTGCCGACGAGCACGGTCAACACGACCGTTTGGAGCCTGACCCAATGCCTCTGCGTTCTCGTCTTGAACGGAGAGACGAATCTGAGCACCACTGCGCTTTCCTGGTCCAACATTGAACCAGTTGGTCTTACCAGCCAGTCCCCGGGTCAATCGAAGATGCGGATCTTGGTCAACACCAACAGGAACGACGATGGGGCGAAGGCCACCATACTCATCCAATTGCGGATGTAAGATATCACCGACTTGGACCATAGGAGCCTGAACGTGAGCAAGATTTGTTTCTCCACCGAATCCATAAATCGATTCAAATTCATTCAAGTTGGTTCGCTTTCCTAGTTGGAAACCAAGTCGTTGAACTGCAGGTCGCTGCGATTGGAAGTAGACTTCAGTTGAATCGGAAAGAAGCCCTAGAGCAGCATAGTTGGCAACATAATCCTCTCGAGCAATTTGGCGACCCTTCGTCAAGGAAACACCACGAGTGGCTTGCGACTCAAGATCTGCAACTGCAATGGTCACATCAGCACCCATTTCCTGATAATAGCGAACTTGTTCAATCACCATAGAGTGGCCCAAATGCATTCGACCACTCGGCATCAATCCAGTCAAGACACCAAACGACTCCTTGCGCTGGTGCGCTCCAAGGATGACATCAAGGTCACGATGTGCGAAGACAATGCCACGTCGATGCAGCTTGGTTGCATTCGGCAAATCCAATCCATCGAGGGATGACAAACCGAACTGGTCGATGATGCGCCCATAATCTGTGGATTGGTTGCTGCTCCATGGGTCAATACGTACTGAATCGTCAGCCATGGCTCACCCTCCGAATGCTTGCTCGAATCAAACCGATTAGAAGGCTTCGCTTCTATTCCTCTTCATACTGGAGATTTTTGTCCTGCATGAATCCGGCCAGTGGACCAATTCCTTCACGTCCAAGAATGCCCATCATTGCGACAATCGTCACTACACCAGCAACCAAGGCAGCATACGGCAACCATGGCAGTCGACCTTCAATTGTGCGTGGAGATACCAACCATGTGAAGCGTAGTTGATCTTCATCATCGAATCGCTTGGACCAAAGGAACAAATCGGTTGTATCGTGAGCAGCAATGGTGACAGCAGCATTGTGGCCATTCCAGAATTGCGTTTGATTGTGAACATCGAATGAGATGTTTTCTCCATCGAGAATGACGGTAATGATCGTTCCACGCTTGACCGAAACCAGCAACTCATCTCCATCCATACGCCATCCTTCAGCCGTTTGACGCTCTCCGGTCAAGTTCTTCATCGATTGACCAAGGACGTCCTGAACATCAACAACCGTGGCATTCTCAAAGGAGAGACGCCAGGTCGCAGGAACGTTCCAAGCATTCGGAGCAACGCTGGTGCATTGTTCCGTAACAATGGACGAGAATGTGAACGTAGCAGCTTCTTGGTCAAGGTCCTTTGAATGCTCAAAACAGCGATTTGCAGTCCAATACGACCATGCTTGACCCCATGTGGTCATCCATGCTTGTGCATCGTTTTGCAAGTAATCAGCAATGTCTCGATCGTGGCGAATCGTGGCATCATT
>JBMYJV010000024.1:1032-12738 GCA_049594755.1 Candidatus Poseidoniaceae archaeon | reverse complement strand
GTTCGGAATCCTCGGAATCGAGAATGACAACGTTTCTTCGACGCACATTTTCCGGCGTCTCTGGTCGAGCTGCGAAAGAACTGTGCGAAGTCTCAGAATTGGAAGAGAAAATGAAACCGAAAGTGCTCAATCCTCAGCAGGTCCGTGCACTGCTCGAAGCCTTCCAAGGCGAGCGGTTGTTGAAAGGGAAACCTGTAAAATTGCTCAATCCCCCAACATCGTGTCTGTCACCAATTGAAGAATTGCTCATCAAGAAAGGTCTCTCCAAAACCATCGATTCGAAATTCGTCACAACAATGACGCGGGCCCCTAGCGTAACGCAAGGAAATCCATTCCAAGTCGAAGTCGGTTTGATTTTTGGAGATGGTATGGCAGCAGACAAACCTGTTGAAATTCTACGGTTCGCCAATCGCGTTCCTTTGATGTATCAACAAGGAGGTTGTTTGCTAACCAAGGCCATTGAAAGCGTCGATTGGCGACAATATGGGTTGGATCAAGCGGGTGGGCGAGGCGTTCCAAAAGGTCCTGCAGCGATTCTTGTTCACCTTGCAAGCACCAACGTCCAATTTACATCCGAAGCAAAGGAAGCACTTTCCGATAACGAAACGGTCATGGAAGAGGCACGAAAGGCCATGCTCGAAATGGGACGTGGCCTTCGCAAGCACTTGGAGAAGCAGAAAAAGATGGGTAAGACCAAAGAGAAATTTGAACTCATCAACGATATTATTCCTGCTATTGCTGAGAAATCAGCTGCATTGCTCGAATTACCAGTTCCCGATCTTGCTGGATCAATTACGAAAATTATGTCTGCAGTTATTGCAGAAACAACGACCACATGGAACAAGGAAACTAAGCAAACGGATGTCCACATCACCCTCTACAACTACACATCCCGAGCACGTTCGTACACGATGCTTGTCAATTGGCCTGAACGTCAAGGTGCGACCATGGTTGGTAACGAACTCGGTGGTCGCAAAGAAGCCATGGGCGTATGGGCATGGAAACTTGAAACGTTGCAACCGGGCTCTCGCACTGTGATTACTTACAGTCTTGATGGACTCGAAAAAGGAGATTGGAACGAAACAGACGTGTTCTATCGAGGTTCGCAAGAAGTGATTGGTGCGACAAAGATGGACGAGAAACTCTTGGAAGAAATTCGACGTCAGGAAGAAGCCCTCAACGCTCCACCACCAGATGAAGATACAGATGAAGAAGAGCATACAGAAATTGCTCTTGAGCCAGAAACGGCGGAGGCTAAACCAACCACTCAAGTCGGTGATACGAAACAAACAACCCTTTTCGGAGGTGATTACTGATGGCTGAACGTAAGTCCATTGAAGAAACAAAGACGGCTTTGCACGATGTTGTTCGCGAAATGTACGATCGTATCGTGAAAGGTGACCCGCCGACAATGACACTTCCTGTCCGTACCAAGAACAACATCGGTTTTGACTCAAAATTGGGTGTCTACAAATACGGGAAGAAACAGACGATTCGTGATGCTACAAGCCTCGGTTCTGCGAAGCAACTTCTACGAGCGCTCCACGTCATCGAATTCATTGAGAGCATGATCGATGATGGGAAATCATCAACGCTTCGTGAAATGTACTACATTTCCGAAGGGTGGGGCCTTGGGAAATTCCAATCCCAGAACGAAAGCAACAACCTTGCTGAGGATCTTGAGATCGTTACCCGATGTCTTCGCGAAGACTTCAAACTTCGACCTGAAGAAGACGGTGCAAGAATGATTGGAAATCTTACCCTCCGGGAGCGAAACCGACGTGGAGAGTGGATGCGAATCAATGCTCGTGACGATGTTGGTGATAGTGGATATGGGGTTCCTTACAACGTAGAAGCCGAGAAGATAGAATTCCTTGAACACGACATCAACTTCATCATGGCCATCGAGACGGGTGGTATGTTTGACCGTCTTGTCGAGAATGGTTTTGATGAAGATTTCAATTGTGCTTTGTTGCACTTGAAGGGACAACCTGCTCGTTCAACTCGACGTATCATGAAACGGATGAGTGAGGAGTGGGACCTACCTGTTGTTGTCTTCCTCGACGGCGATCCCTGGTCGTTCCGTATCTTTGCTTCAATTGCCTATGGTGCAATCAAGACTGCGCATATTTCTGAATACTTGGCCACGCCTACTTCGACGTACCTCGGAATTACTGCGGATGATATTCTCGCTTATGATCTACCAAGCGATGACTTATCCAAGAAGGATATTGAGGCGTTGAATGCTGAATTGAGTGACCCGCGATTCGCTGATGGTTGGTGGCAAGAACAAATCAACATGATGTTGGAAGTTGGAAAGAAAGCTGAACAGCAATCCTTGGCAAAATACGGTCTTGATTTCGTTACAGAGACCTATTTACCTGAGAAACTTCAACAGCTTGGATTGTAAAAGGAAAAAGCGAGGCTTCTTTGGGGAGTGGCGAATCGAATGAGCATGGAGAGCGGCAAAAAGAACCCGTGGCCGCTTCGCATTCTCATCGCTTCGATGGTGTGTTTTGTCATCGGAAGCATCACCATCATCGGACAGATGGATACGCTTGGAGATGCTCTCGATCCACAGCGCAACAACATCGGCTCACTTGATGCTAGTTCTGAAGACCAGAAACTGATGAATGTCGAAGAGTCCGGTTGCTACCGAGCATACGGCGTTGAGTTCGAAGGAACTGTTACACTGTCTGAAGTCAATGGTTCGGATGTTCAAAATGAAGTTGATGAATCGAAATGCAAGCTCGATTGGGGTGCTATGTCTGCGGATGGAAGTGTTGAGTACACCATCCTTGGTTCGTGGGAACTGACTCAAGGAGATTATCTCATGCGCATCGATTGCGATGGAGCATGTGCAAACGAAACCGTTTGGCTTACTTCAATCGATGCAATGGAAGGCGATATAATGAATTCACCTATGGTTTACCTAGGGGGGTCTCTGTGTTGTTTGGGCATCTTCCTATTGCCATTAGCAGGTGTTCTCCAAGCATTTTCTCAGAACCGAAAACAGAATCTCATGATGGTGGTTGGCCCTGATGGACAAGTCATGCCACTGACTAATCTCACACCGGATGTTGTACAAGAACAAATCAACAAAATGAATCAAGGCGCAACCGAAGGTGTTGGGTTTGATGTTCGTACAGGCGAATACATGAATTCAGACAAGAGCATTTCAAGCCAACAGATGGATGGTGCGCGAGATGTACAAGCAGGTAGTATGTTGACAACTGAACAGGTCTATGCACTGATGCGAGGAGATGTCGAATCAGCAACTCCACAAGAAGAACAGCGTGAGCAAGTCGCAGATCCATTCCCTACACCTGTGAGTCGGCAGGCGGCAACGCCTCCGGTTGTTAAGCAAACGACTGTAAAACAATCCGATCGGAAGATTCCAGTTGCGAACAACGAAGATTGGCAATCCTGGGATGAAGACTGAATCTCGAGGTTGTGAACTTCCGACGAGTTCAAATGAGTCCGTCTCTACCTAACTACAGGTTGAGTAGTATGGACGAACTTGAGCGCTCGTTAATGTTGCTTCAAAATAAGACACGACGATCAATTCTCGAACGACTGGTTCGAGAACCGCATTACCCTATGCAGTTGGCTGATTTAATTGGAGTTAGTCAACAAGCGATTGTTAAACATCTCAAGGAGTTGGAACGGGGTAATCTCGTTGAAAAGATGAAAGTTCCAAGCGAGAAAGGTGGACCACCACGAACCATCTTCAGGGTGTGTGAAGCATTCTCACTGCGCGTCGATCTTGGTCCTGACCTTTTCAAAATTGAGCGAAGGAAACTCCCTTCTGGAGGACCTTTGCGACTTAGTTCCCGATTACCTGAGGGAGTTCAAACCATTGCTGAAATGGTGAGTGGGCGAAAGAAGATCAGCGTCACAGAAGGCGTCGTCCATCTTGAACAGTTGAATGATCAACTCGAACGATTGGATCGTCAACGAGACGCTCTCATTGCCTTACATCAGCAAATACGAGGGCGTGTCTCAGCCGCAGTCGATACCGACTTCGAAGATTACTCACAGCGAACCATGGTTCATGCATTGATCGAAACACCTCGTATCAAACCAGACCTCGGATTGATGGCGAAAGAGCTCAACCTCAGTGAGAGCGATATTTCTGCAGTCATGTCGCGCGTTCGCGAACTTGTTGAGCAGCAGCGCTCAGACCGTTCAGGCGAAGTCGTCGCCATCGACGACAATCCTGGCCTTCGTTGGTGGCTTGGCTGATTCAATCAGTTGTCTGCTTCATCACCAAGGACAGACATCAAGGAAGATTGCTCGGCAATGCGGTCCTTGACTGCTGCACGACGGCCTCGTCCTACAAGGTAGAGGACGCCAAAGAGTGAGAAGGTCAAGAGGACGATCATGCTTGGAAGCGCGACCTTTCCTGCGACTTCACCAGCAACATCCAAGAATGGGTTGGAAGAGCCGAGTTCTTGCGAGATTCGAACAACGTTGTCACCTTCGTTTGCTTCAACAATCGTGTTGCCTGGGTCAACAACAACGTAGACGTTCTTGCTACCTGCAGTAACTGGGTAGAGCATGTACAGCTCGATAACGCGCTCATCCTGTGAATCGTCTGGCTTGTCCAATGCACCAATGATTTGCCGCATGACGATGCTGTCTTCGTCACACATGTTGTCGTTCTTACGGATCTCGGCCATCATGTCATCATCATCGTATTCACAGAGAATCACTTCGATATCTGAAGCATGGACGTTACCTGTGTTGGCAATCTCGATACGGATTGGGATGGATTCACCCACATCAGCTGATGAAGAATCGACGGAAGCCGATTTTACAACTAAGTCTGGTGCACGGAGATAGATGGTTACAATCTTCTCGTTGGAATCCAACGAGTCTCCAAGCCACGATGATGAATCATCATGGTCTCCACCTTGCTCAGCGTTGCCCATCATTGAAACAACCTTTAGACCAAGACTTCGGGTCGTGAGTTGTGCACCTGGGTCAATCGCTACGATAGCGACCATCGTGTAAGTTTCGTATGGAGCCATTTCTGGGAGGCGCCAAGAATCAATGTCAGTGAGGTGGATGCAACTGTCTTCAGGGAAAGATGCTGCTGTTGAGGTGGTAGCAACACAGTCTTCCTCGCTTTCCAGATCAAGTCCTACTTGTCGGATGATCTTCCACGAAACATCCCATCCAGCCAGAGTACCCATGCCAGGGGACTCTTCAACGAAGATGTCGGTACCTGAACGATCGGAAGTGTGGTTGTCAAGCGTCGGTACATCCGGGACGTTTCCAGCGTTCGTGACGTTGACGATGAATCGCACAACACGCCCCGGAGCGGATGTCTTCACGTCGTTTTCAACCGTTGGATCCATTGAGATTTGCATGTCATAGAACTCACGTACAGTGACCGTGAGCGTGGTGACATCTCGCAAACGCGTCAGGCGGCCTGCTGCATCCTCATCTTTCTGCTCGGACTTAGTATGGAAGACAACGGTGTAATCTCCTGCAGGGACTTGCTGAGGGATGTTCATGAGAACGTCAAACGACTGCGACGAGCCTGCATCAAGTTCTTCCAATGTGTTGCGTGGAACCGTGATATCCCAAATTACGTCAACACCAGCCTCGTCAGTCACACGAGCAAGGGTGTAGTCAAAGCGATCTGGGCCGTTACCGTTGTTGTTCACGGTTGTCGGGAGAGTAATTGAATCGCCTGGATTGACTGTAAGTTCTTCGTTATCAACGAGCGAGATGTCTGTTGAGAGACGGTAGACGTGGTCAACGTCGACCTGGAGAATCTTCGCTGCTGAAATCTTCGGATATCCTTTCAGATGAGCCTTGATGGTTACGGCCTTTCCAAGACCTGCTGGAGCGTCATCTGGGGCACAGATTTTCACCTTGACCACGTGGACGCGCTTATCCTCACCAGACATGAGGACCCATGGATAAGAGACGCCGTCTGGGTTCATCGTCAGCCCGTTCGGGAAGATGACTTCCGTTGTCCAATTATCATCGTTTTCAGTAGTACCTGGCGTTGTGAAGACAAGATCGCCTGTATCGAAGTATTTCTCAACATCGATTTCAAAGACGTGACAATTCGGGTCCAAGGCATTCGGCGCATAAGGAGCAGGCGTTACGATGGCTTCCTGATCGGTGATGTTGAACACAATGTTGTTGGACGAACGAATCGAAACGAAGACGCCGAGTTCTAGGATGTCGTAGGTTCCCTTCTCAACGGACTTGACAGGTTCGCCTGCTGACCATCCCTTGAGCAGAATGACAAACGCACCAGGGTCTTCGGACGTTGGTACGCTAATTTCGAGGTTCTTGGTGACCGTCTGTTTAGGATCGAGTTGGACACTTAGCGGGAAATTCACGTCCCACGCAAACGGAAGCAACCATTCTTGACGACCCTCAAGGGTTTGAGGATCCCAGAACAGGAATGTATCTGCTACGTTTCCTGTATTGGTAATCGTAATCGAGAAGATGGCTGTTTGGCCCTGTTCCACATCAGCAACGCTGTGTGATGCATCCAAATCAATTCCGTGAACAACGTCCATGAGGGTGAGTGTTGTAATTTCTGAGCGGATAGCTGGATCCTTGTAGGACTTTGCATCAACACGAATCTCTGCGAGTTCGTCGGCATTTGCCTGGTAAATCGATGGTGCGCGGACACGGAGATAGAACCGAATCGATTCGCCACCTTCGAGGAAAATCTCAGTGTCTGGGAAAATCGCAGTATGGTTGTCGGCAAAGAACAACGTCGCCGTCCAATTTGTTGGAACACCGGTAATGTTGAGACCATAGGAGTCGGCTACCAGGTCTTTCGGACCTGGCGTGGAGTTGTTCATGGTGAGATTGTAGATGGTTTGTTCACCGGGTTCTATCACATGGTAGAACGTCTCACCATCGTCGAATTCTACGTCGACTTGTCCAGTAAGTACGTGCGAATAACATATCGTGAACCGATTGTTGTTGGTTTCATCGTTGCATTTGTTGGTATCTGACCATGCAACGTGTGCACCGCTTCCCAGGTCATTCGAGAATGCTGGAGGCATACCGATACTCGGTTTGTAACCGGAGTTGGGTCCAAGTTTGTTGGAGGACCACGAGGTGACAGCAACGGTTTCCCAAGGATCGAGGGCTGTAAATCCATCTCCTTCGAGTGACGTATGGTTCAATCGCACGTACAGAAGTTCCTCTCCAGCCGATGTGTTTCCAGAGTCAACCCATGCGATGTGGACTTGGTTTTGGTCGTCCGTTAGGAGGGACGGGAAGACGGAATTGCCGGCCCATGGCGCATTTTGCGGCAAACCAGCGTTGGTTTCAACGTTGGAGATTGGGGTATCATTGATCTTCTTGATAGCGTATGTGGAGAGGCCATCATCACGGCCGTCAAATTCTCCAGCACCCTGAAGTCGGAGCTTGGTGTAGTAAATCTCGTAATTGACGTCCTTCTCAAAACCGTAGTCACGTCCATCCATCCATGCAATGTGCGTGTTACCTTCCATGTCAACACCAATCGATGGGTGGAACGAGTAAGCGTCATCAATCGTGACACGTGTATCGTTGACAACAATAAGGTGGCCCTCGGAGCCCTTTCCAGTGTCTTCCACATAGCCACCGTTCTGAGCAACGGTTCCAGAAACACCAGGAACCCAACTCGGGTCGTTGTTCATCTTACCGTATGGGTCAAGAACAGACATGTAGATCTCGCGTGAGTTGTTGGTGGAGATGTAAACCATCGCTTCAACGAGGAGTGACATTTGGCTTGCACCGCCGCTTCCAGATGGGAACTCGTAGACTTGTCCACCAGCGTCGGTCGAACGGATGGTGTTACCGGGACAGTTTCGTGCAGCCGTGCTTTGGACGCCGTTCGGGCACTGAGCCAAGTCCTTGAAGTGAGATTGAACGCTTGTAGCACCGCCATAGGTTTGTCCGTACATTCCGACTGGGACAACACCTGCGTTGACACAGTTGTCGTGTGCTTCTTCGATGGAGGTCGTATCGTCAGCTTGCTGTGCAGGGTCCCCGTCTTTCGGTCCTTCATCGGAAATTGGGATGGCAATCTTCGTTGCGTTCGGATTCCACTTGTGATCGTCTTGGGTCGGAGGGTTTCCTGGAACATTACCCTGTGAATCCTTCCAGGAAAGACATGCCCAGTTGGTTCCTGGACCCCAATCCTCTCCAGAGTATCCTGAGTAGGTATTACCATTATAGACAGTTCCAGGTAGTTTTCGGATACCACCAGAATCATCTCCTGGCGTAATACCGAGGGCTGTCGAACGAGGTCCTGCGTTCTTGTTGTGTGTTGCGCAGTTGCCACTGCTCGCAGCACCAGGGAGTGTGTTTCCGAGACCGTAGATGGTTTCGTAAACCGTCATGTTTCCTTCTTGCAGCATTGGCTTGAGACCTTGGAATGAACCTCCGGCTGCGAAGTTACCCCCATAAATGACCGTGCATACGTCGGCCCATTCAGAGTACATCGAACCAGATGTGTCGACGAGGAAAACGAGTTCGACCTTTCCTCCGCGGGTGTCATCCCATGCAATTTGAACGAGGTCGTTTGAGTCTACAACGATGTCCGGGTGGCCCTTATGTCCGATAATTGGAGTCAAAAGCGTATCTTCGAAGAGTGTGAGGACCGTCCCCCCACTGAACTCCGGTTGAATCATGGAATAGTAGATTTGAGGTTGGTTGAAGAATTGCTGCAACTCATCGTAGGAATCCTGCCAGGCGATGTGAAGGTTGCCTTGGCTGTCAACATCGATGGATGGCCAGTCACGGTCTTGGGCGCGCATAGAGATGATGGTGTCATCAATGACAGAAATCGCAGTATCATCCGCAGCCATTCCATCGAGTGGCGCAAGGTACGGGTTGATTGAAGTGTACATGATCTTGTGTTGACCAGACTTGTCCGCCCAAACCAAGTGAATTCGGTCATTGTCATCGATGACCATGTCCGGGTGCCAAACCTTGTGGAGTCCTGGGCTTGTAATTTGCGTCGCATCAATCAGGGTTTCGCCCCGTGGAGAAAGCATGGAATAATACAGGTGTTGTGTGTTCCTTGCCCAGACAATGTGAACGTTTCCTTCACTATCTGATGCAACTGCTGCTTGATTGTCAGATGCCGTTCCACCGTCAACGATTCGAACAGCTTCGGTAATAACGACTTGAGAGGCTTCGGCTTGCTCAGTTCCAATCACCATTCCTGAGAATAGAGACAGAAGAAAAAGGCTGACAAGGGTAATCGATTTGGTTGTCTGACGCATGGTAACACCTGTGTGACTGTAAGCAGCCTTCACCACTACTTAACCGCGACCCTTACGCGTCAGAAACTACAGGGGCGAAATGTGCCATTCAAGCCCATTCATCCGGATCCAATCCGGTGCCGAAAGGCATCATATCGTTGTACTCGATTTGGGCAGGTTCTGGTGCACTATCTTCAGGTTGCTTGCGCTTCTTTTGTTCCGTCCAATCGTCAACAGGACCAGGCTCTCCTTTTCCAGGACCATATGCGAATTTGATTTCATGAATCATACTTAGCTTAGCAAGCCACAGGCGGCGCAAGCTGTGCATGAGGGTATTTTTGTTTAGGCCATCATGCCATATTGGCAAACTCACATTGAATGCTTGAAGAGGCCCCGGTTTTTCTTTGCCTACGTGACCCATGTGGATACCCCAGTCGAGCTCTGCACGCATGAGCGAGAGGCGGCACTCGTGCACCCACTCTGACCAGACCTCTGGCTCTTCATTCATGTGCTCCTTCATCTGTTCTTGTTGGCCCAAATCTACTCGCGTCATACTTGAAACGAAGACGAGGTCTCTTCCTTTTGGTAGGACGACTGCGAACATGTGGCCTTGAGGGCCGGGAGGGTAGCGAACGAGAAAGTGTGCATCCGCCCGGGGGTCGTTCTTATCCCGAATTTCGAGACGTTCACTTGCAAGCCACTGACGGATTTGCTGGACGTGCCCGGAATCGACCATGATGAACCGGAGCGTTTGGGTGTTTTGAACTCAACGCTCGTGAGAGCTTTGGAGTTCTCCTTTCAAATTCTTCAACTTCTCTTCGAGAGTCTGTCTGTAGGTACTGCCCACAAAGATTCTTGCAAACGCTCTTCGGGCATCGGCGTATCCATCCCACCAAAATCCGAACATCCTACCTGATGCCCAAAAGAGCGGAATCATAGAAACATAGAGAAGAACGAATGCTCCAACGTTATGCATCGGATCTTTTCCAAACATTGTGCGAACATCGATTGAGGTGATTGCACTGATGTCGCCGGAGTTTAACCACAGTATGCCTGCGCCAATAAAGGCCATGAATGGCCAAAGGATGACGGAACCAAACATTGCTGCAAGGAATTGGTAGGTCGTTCTGGCATCGACCCCTTCATCGGTCCGGTCGCCTAAAAATCGACCGAGAGCCAACTGAGGCGATAGCGAGAGAAGGAATGCTGGTAACAACATTGCCATGATTGCTGTTTTGACGCCAAAGCCAATTCCGCGTAGAGGGTTGCCTGTCCGTAATCGTTCACCTTTGGCATCCAAATCTCGACCATCAAGCCCTCGCTCTTCAAGTTGTAGATGTACGTTCTTGGCCATCTCGACAATTGGATGATGGACGGGGGTTGGCTTTCCATCCTCTCCTTCAGGTTCAACTTGGTACCTGTCACGAACTTGGCGTGCGGCAAGAACCTCTTTTCGCCATGTATCGAGTGGTTGTTTCTTCATCCGAGATTCAAGTTGTGCAACAAGATGGTACGCTCCATGTTCATCCCAACTCGAGACGTTTGGTGTGATTGGTAAGAGATGTGGCCGCAATCCATCCCGGAGAGAGCGGACAAGATCACCTGGCGGCTCAACCCACTCCCTCTTCTGAACTGCTTCGATAAGATCCTCAGGAATGTCATCCTCTGGAAGATAATGCGGTTCTCCAAATTCAACCCACATGTCCGTGCGATAATGATGGCGGACGCGGAAATGCAAACCTACAGGTTGCATAACAGGACATTTCTTCCCTGAGCCTTTTGCAATGGCAGCTGCAGCAAGGACTGTGCGCATTGGCCCAGTTCGAAATCGCATCATGTGGGCTAAGTCGTGGCTCGTTCCTTCAGGAAACAAAACACATCCGAAGCCACTTGCAATACCGGTTGCGAGTGTTAGTAAAGAACGGCCGTTAAGATTCGTAGCTTCTTCTTCGCTGCAACCTCCACGAAGCAACTCTGCTTTGCGAACCACGGGCTGTACTGCCAATCGCCGAGTCCAAAACGAAAGTACGGGGCGCGTCACCAGGTCATGACGCCCCCCCATGACGAACTCTTTTGGGTGCGCAAGCATAATGCCGAGGGGATCGATGAGTCCGTTTGTATGCCACGCTGCACAGAGTGAGCCTCGGTCTGTTGGAATTTTTTCCATGCCCGAATATTCAATCGTTCGAAACTGATTTGCAGCTGTGCGTCGGCAGAGAAAGAAGGCAAATTTGGTCCAAAAAAGGCTTCCTGGAGTTTCTTTATCAAACGAGGGCATCGGTGTGTTGAGGAGTTTTTCCATCTTCATGTTCGCCGAAGACCTCGAAAGAACGGGAAGCGCTTCTCCTCGATGATCAACAACGCCATCAAATGGTGCAACGCCTTTGGCCACATTCAGGCCCCCATCGTAATGTCAGTGGCAAGCGAAGCCAACGCTTGGTGGTCTGGATCATGAGGCGGATTGGAC
>JBMYJV010000024.1:0-1022 GCA_049594755.1 Candidatus Poseidoniaceae archaeon | reverse complement strand
GGGGCTGGTTTGGAGGCCACATCGCAGCGAGTGTTGACCCACTATCGCCTTCCGTCCTTGGAAGAACGTGTACGTGAACATGTGGAACTTCTTGCCCAGCAAGAGGGCCGTCGTGGATAAGGACGGTGAAATCCGTTGTGCCAAAATAGTTGGAGAGTCGAGTTTGAACCTCAACAACGCCTGACATCAATTGTGACCGCTCACGCTCATCAAGTTGAGCAAGTCGTTGGACTGGTGTTGTTGGAATGACCAGTGTATGGCCTTCTCTTCGTGGAAAAATATCAAGGAAAGCATACCACCCTTCGCCTTCTCCAATCTTGTGCGAAGGAATTTCTCCAGACAGAATGCGTTCAAACAACGTTGGTTCTGCCATGATTAGGCGAAGCAGCCCGGACAAATAATCAAACCGCAGTGGAAGGAGGCAAAATCCAATTTCCAGATGGTCCTTTTCGCAGAGCAAGTGTTGTGTTTGTTCCATCTGCAAAGATAAGGTTATGATGGAGTTGCTCGTTGTCAATGTCTGTAAAATCTGAACGTTGGTGGAGGCCACGCGATTCGGTTCGCATCGAGGCAGATCGAACGTAGGCTTGTGCCATGCGGATGGCAGCCTGTGTGCGTAGAATCTCCAAGAGATTTTGATTCGCAATGAGCGATGTTTGATCGCAGTAGAGCTGTTCTGCCTTGACCGAGAGAACTTCAAGCATTTCAACAGCGTTGTCGTAATCAGAAGCGACACTTGCCGGTGTTTGAAGTGAGTTGAGCGCCTCTTTCAGCCCGGTCACAACTGGGTTCAATCGCTGAACTGGTCCTTCGGATTCACCACCAAGCATGCTCAGTTCTGCTTCAGCGAGACCATGCGCTTCTTCGAGTGATGATGCGCCAGTGAATTTTCTCTTTTCAATCCACTCGGATGCATTTGCGCCCGCTGCTTCCCCTACTGCGATGGCATCAAGCAAGCGGTTTCCTTCGAGAACATCCGCGCCATGTAGGCCACTCGATGATGCAGAACCTGCTGCATAGAG
>JBMYJV010000023.1:0-12865 GCA_049594755.1 Candidatus Poseidoniaceae archaeon | reverse complement strand
ACTATGTCAAGAAATACTCAGTATCCGATGCGCAAATGTTGGTTCTTCGAGAGTCTCTCGACACCAACCCTGCACGTGACAACGAGCGCTCACTCAGCATCGCACTGTCAGAAGAAGCAGGAACGATTGCACTCACAATCGAGGTTGAAAACGTCTCTGGCGTTCAACTCAACAACGTGAACGTCACCCGGGCCATACCCGATTGTCTCACGTTCAACCACACTGGAGCATCAACCATCGAGTCTGGCACCATGACATGGGCCGTTGGTTCTCTCGGACCAGGTGAAAAGCAAGTCCTGGCAATCGAAGGGGAAATTCTTGTCACATCGACAAGTACCATCAAAGCGGGTTCTGCAGAAGCAACCTATGAAGCGGATTCAACGCTCTCGAACCTCTCATTCAGAGATCTTGATGCGTTCTGCCGTGGATTTACCTACATGCGTGTTCGTGAAGATGAGCGTCCTGACAACTGGATCTGTCAGACCATTTTCGAAAACCGCTCATCCTTCGCTGTTGACTTGGTGAAACTCCAAGTCCGTATGAAGGGAAGCGATGAACTCCTCTTTGATGTCAGTGATGTCAAAGAAGACGTTCACCCACAAGGAAAGTGGGAGAGCGAAGAGCGAACCGTCATGGCAACCGCCGAGCCTGATTTCACCTACGACCTGTCCTACACTGTTCTACCTCGAGCAACACGCAAGACAGAGGGCACCTTGAAACTCGAGGAAAGCACCTTCACAGTTGTCGATGCAGAAATCTCCAAGACGTACTCAAACGACACGCTCCGTTCGTTCCGGCAACAAGGCCTCGAGGCAAACTTGGTTGTCAAGAACACTGGTTCTGCGACCATCAACCTCATGCGAATCACCGACGACATCCCTGGTCTCTTTGACGCACCTGACATGGATTCGATGACAATCAGTGTCAACGGCAAAGAATTGGCTGAGGACCAATGGAAGGGCGAGCTCTCTGCGGGAATTACTCTCGAGAAAGAGCACCGTTCCCCTGACGGTGATGGACACACCATGACCCTCACCGTTGGTACAAAGGGTCCAATCGGCTTGAAGCCAGGCAAGAGTATGGAAGTATCCTACAAGCTCAACGCCCCCGATCCATCACCAGCCAACGAGCGAGTCGATGCACCTGCACGATTCCAGTTTAGCTCTGAACAGTTCGGACCTGTATGCGTTCGTGATGCTCCTGAAGCACCATCCGTCCGTGTTAGTCACCTACGACGAAACTTCTCCGCAGGAAAGCAAGCCATCCCAATGGGTGGAAAGGGACGGTACGAAGTCCTCATTCTGTTCGAGAACAACGGCGATACGGCACTTCAAGATGTCTTCATCCGTGATGTCATCCCATCGAACTTTGAAATCAAGGACTGGCACATTCGAGGTGCTGGTGGCGAAAAGCGAAGCGATGTTGAGATGACGACAAACCAGACCGAAGATGGTGTTGAAATCACTTGGAAGGTCCCTGTCGTTGGCAAGGGAGAGCGATTGGATGTCTCCTTTGAGATCAAGGGCGAAGGCGAAATCGATGCAGAAGCGCTCAACCGATTCCACGGTGCTCATTTCGGTGACGAACTCGAAACTGAAGATGAAGAAGTTGCTGAGGAAGTCGTCGAAGAATCTGCTGAAGAAGTCGTTGAAGACGCTGCCGAAGAAGCCAGCGAAGATGAAGCATCTGAAGATGCCGAGGAGTCTGATGCCCCAGCAATCAAATTCCGAGAAGACATCATGCTCAGAGTCATGGAAGAATATGGAATCGAAGACCGTGATGCATTCCTGGAGCACTCAATGAATTTTGATCTCGATGACAACGGCTACCTCAAGAAGGCTGAATTCGTTGAGGCTGCTAAAGCATTCACTGCTGAAGGTGACGCCTCAGAAGCAGGCGAAGAGGAATCTTCGGATGTTGAAGAATCTGTGGAAGAAGCCCCTGAAGAAGTTTCTGAAGAACCTGCCGAATCGAAGGATTGCCCAATTTGTGGAACTTCAAATGCACACGATGCCAGCACATGTGTTGCTTGCAATTACACCTTCGATTGATTCAGAACGGTAGTTTCCATTGCGGCCATTCTTCATGGTCCGATGAACTACTCACGATGATGAGTACGTTTCGCTTTGTATTCTCTAGGAGCGTGTTGAGTGGCGTCTGTGTTGATGGTGGAATAACACCATCTCGAAGATCGACCGCTAGCCATGCCGTCGGATATTGTGTCAACCAGGCGTTCAATTCCGCTTCAATTCCTTTCGGAGGAACGCCTTGTCGTACACTCGCTAAGAAGCCCCAGTTGGAAATTTTTCTACGTTCATCATCGGTCCATAGGAACATACGCTCATTGAAACCAATTCGCTCGAGTTGATCAATGGCCTCTGATTCAGTACAGCACACTGGTCGCCCTGGCATTGGCATCGGTACAGGATACTCCCATGTCTTGGCTACATCGAGAGGTTCTTTTCGGCGCATGAGTGAAAGCAGAACATACTCCTGTTTGAATCCAACGGAAGACCAACCTTCATGACCCTCATGCCGGTCAGTACAATCATGGCGAACCGTTCCGCACCTCCACCACCACCTCCAAACGGTTCGATGATGACCATGTTGCTGGTCATGATCTTGATGACCTTCCTCATCATCAATCCGAACATTCGTAACGCTCTGGGGAACATGGCAGATCCTGTACTTGCTCCGATTCTTCCAGAAACGGAGTTCTTCGTTCTGACCGTACTTATCCTCGGTACCTTCTCGATGACCATGAACACGATTCTCAGAAATTTCTTTGCCGACCCAATCGAGCAAGCCCACATCGGCCACCGACAGTCCCAAGTTCGAAAGATGATGAACGATGGGAGAATGAATCGAGACCCAATTCTCATGGAGAAAGCCAACACTCTGCGAGAGCAAATGATGCCAGAACAACTCAAAGTCCAGATGAGTGCCATGCGACCAATGATGTTCACCATGATTTTCATCATTGGAATTTTTGCATGGTTGACAACTGCTGTCGAATCCTTCCGAGTGGACTATGTTTCGCTTCCTTGGGCTCCACGTTGGCACTTACTTGATGACAAATTCTTGTTCTTCCCTGCATGGATTTGCGCCTACATCTGCATGAGTGCTCCGTTAGGACGAATCGTCGATCGACACATCAAACTGATTCGCTATCGAAACCATCCTGTTGTTCTCGCGAACGAAAAGCTGAGCGAACCTCTTCTTCATCTTGTTGTCAGCGACGATGGTGCAAAGTCAAAGCAGGCCACACAACGAAGAAACCGGTCTCGAAAGAACGGCCCAAAGAAGCAAGCAAAGTCGTCATCCTCCAAGGATGAGCCGAAGAAGCAAGAGAGTACAGACACCTGTCCAGAGTGCATGAGCGATGATGTTCATCGTAAAGGGCCCAGAAACATGCGCTGCAACGTTTGTTACCATGAATGGGCGTGAAACAATGGTTCGCATCACCATCTCTGGTCATCCAGGGAGCGGAACCAGTACGTTGGTCAGTCTCCTTCGTGAGAACAAGAATTGGACCAGCCTCAATGGTGGTGAACTCTTCCGTCAAGAAGCCAAGCGACGCAACATGTCCCTCGCAGATTTTGGCCAACTGTGCAAAGACGATCTCAACGTCGACAGAGAACTGGACGCTCTCCTCAAAGAGCAAATGCTCCGTTCTGATGAAGAAGCACCATCCATTGTTGAGAGTCGATTGGCTGGATGGTGGGCCTATCAGCTTGATTTGAACATTCCACGAATTTGGTTGGAAGTCGATGAAACGGAACGTGCACAACGCGTTCAATCCCGTGAAGGTGGAGAGATTGCTGACATTCTTGAAGCGAGCAAAAAGCGAGCAGATGTTGATGCACAACGCTTCCTTGAGTTGTATCAACTGCTACCTGAGCAAGAGGAGCCATACACGCACCGTATCGACGCCACCAGCCTAAACCCTCAAGAAGTGCTGGCCTTGGTTCTCAACATTGTGGAGGAAATGCAATGAGTGGCATCATCGTTCTTGACGAAGAAGCAGAAACGGACGATGCCATCGGCACATACCCAGACCAAAGGACCATCGAACAGCGATTGGAATCTGGTTTCTTCCTTCTTGACAAAGGAGCAGGACCCACCTCGCATCAAGTCGCAGCATGGGTTCGAGACATGCTCGAATTGCCAAGATTGGGCCATGGAGGCACACTCGATCCATTTGCTACGGGCGTTCTTCCATTGATGGCTGGCAAAGCAATGCGGCTCACCAAGCAAATCCTTGAGCACAACAAGACCTACATCGCAGTCTTCCAATTCAAGAGCGAAGTTCAACAAGAAACGCTCGATGAGGTCATGCAGCAACTGACTGGACGAATTTACAACGTTCCGCCTGAAATCTCAGCAGTTCGAGTCCAAGTACGTACACGAAAGATTCACGATTTCTCGCTGCTCGATCAATCCTCGAAGCACATTGTTGCTCGGATTCGATGCGAAGCAGGAACGTACATCCGCACAATGGCCAGAGATATGGGCCTCTTGCTTGACCAACCAGTAGAGCTCAAAGAATTACGAAGAGAAGACTCTGGAAAATTCACACTTGATGACTGCGTTGAACTGCATGAAATTGCTGATGCGATCTGGCTATGGAAGGAATGCAATGAGGGAGAAGCGTTGGAGCGCATGCTGCATCCAACAGAGAAACTTCTCGCAGAACTGCCTCGCATTGTTGTCAAAGACAGTGCGGTTGCAGCACTTGCTCATGGAGCACCACTCCTCCGGCCTGGCATTGTCTCGATACCAGATGATCTCAGCACTGGACAGAACGTCCTTGTTACCAGCATCAAAGGCGAAGCTGTTTGCTTTGTCAAAGTCAACACGGACAGTGAGAGCATCGCCAAGATGGAGAAAGGTGAAATCGCTCGCCCATCAGCTGTGCTGATGAACGATGATGTCTACCCTCGTCGTTGGTGATCAAGCCTCAAAGTATTCTTCGTAGATGAACTCCTCTGTTTCAATTCGTATTTTCAATTCTGACATGTCCCCACATCCGTTCCATCAGCGTTGCTGAACGACCCCCACAGTCTTGGAACATGCTCAACAAAAATCCTCACGGTTATGAATGTTCACGTGGTTTCAGACATTATCCGACAATAGGGTATTGATTTCGATTGGAACTCATCACCCAAACAAAACAGGTGCATCTCCATCCTTCCATTGCGGATGTTTGACCATACAATTTCGAAACGTTTCACTCTCGAGCATTGCGTTCAGCCAACGATGGAGATGTGGAAGTTCAAGCCGATCGAACCAGGTTCGATCTGTATTGGCAGATTGACGTACAAACGGTGACAAAGCATAATCAGCGATTGTGACATCTTGACCACAAAGGAAACTCGTTTGTGCCAGACGTGCATTGTACCCTTCCAAAAATGTCAGAACATGGCTTCGGTGTTCTTCTGGTGAAAGAGGGTTCTCGTATCGATTGTTGTACTTGTATCGATCCAAATGGTGCTTGAAATCACCATCGTTTCCATCGACCAACTGTTGCCAGTCACCAACAAAGTAGGATTCATCGAGCGCCCACTGCATAATGTCCATGCTTTCTTCGATAACTGTACCATCTTCGAGCAGGAGAACTGGAACTGTTCCTTTCGGAGAAATTTCGAGCATATGTTCTGGGCGATCACGCAGAACAACCTCACGAAGCTCGACTTCAATTCCTGCCACGAGCAAAGCCATCCTTGCACGCATGGCGTAAGGACAACGTCGGAAACTGTAGAGGATTGGATGTGTCATACCATCACTCATACTTTCGAATCTTTGCTGGTGCAAGCCATGTGAAGCCAGCGATAATGACGATTAGAGCAATGAGACTCCCAACGTAGATTGTGGTTGTTGATACACCAGCGTCAACATCCGTATCGTCAATAATTTCAGGCTGTGAAAGCGTCAACGAGGCTTCCAACTCGTTGTTCGACTCGTTTCGCTCATCAATGACTTCCCCACCATCAACAATGGCCTCAACGGTCATGAATGTACCATCAAATGGTGCCTGGAAGGAACATTCGGTTACGGCTATTTCTCCTGGACCTAGGGTCGGTATTGAAGAAATATCAGCCGTTTGTCCATTCACTGTGCATCGAATGGTCACCATCTCAGCACTTGTGAATCCATAATTTCCAACATAGACACGTGCGGTAAGGAATTGTCCATTCTGTGCAGCATCCATTGCCGTGAAAACGCCACTTGAAGCATCTCCCAAAACAAGATCCGTGATCTCAAGATCAGGTAGTGAAACGACCTCAAGGTCGAGAACACGTTCAGAACACGAGGTTGCATCGCACAGACTCAACAAGACAGAACTGTATCCTGGCGTTGGTGCTGTTAACGTAATCGTCATTGAATCTAAATCGACATCCACCCAAGAGCGGTCGGCCGTTATGGTCATCGCTGTTGTTGCACTATCGACATCAGACCATACAAATGGGATGGTTGTCTCGAGCGCATGCTCAACTTGAACCAAGGCAGGGAATTCATTCAACACTGGTGCATCATCAACTGATGCGACAAAGACGTTGAACGTTTCCTGGTGGAAGTTGCCAGCTGCATCCATGACGGTCATGGTGATTTGGGAGCTACCCGACTGCTCCGATTGGAGCGAAATGCGAACTTCTCCCTGATCGAGAGACACATCAACGATATCGGGCTCTGAGTTCATAAAACTCACAACAAGATCTTCTGGAAGTCCACGGTCATCAGTACATCGAGTGAGAAGAGGTACAAACAAACCGCCTCCATCTTCGGTCAGATACTGGTCGCCAACCAACTGACAAACAGGGTCCTCATCATAGAAAATATCGTATCCACCATCAATTTCTATAGAATTGACTTCAAATGCTGTCGTGCTTGCACTACCGTCAGAATCCCACGTAAACCACGTCTTGATGGAAACCGCAATGTCCGTGTCTTGTCCGAGCAGTGTATGGCCTATTGGGATTTGATGCGAAAACAATCCGAGTTCAACTGGAAGGTTTGCAACGGTGACATCGTTAACTGTAATCGTCCAACGAGAAAGTGTAGCATTGATTCCAGAAGCATCGCCATAGATGCGGCCGTCAATGAACAGTGTTGGATCGTTGATATCGACATGGACCGACACTATGCAAGCAATATCCGTGGACAATCGAACCTTGAGGTATGCTGCACTCGGCAACGCATCACCAGAATACGTCGAGAAACCGCTGTACGCGATTCCATCTGAAGATGTTGCATACTGAACACTCACATTTCCTTCGGTTCCAGATTCATTCACAACAAAGTGAATACGACCAAAGGATTGCTCAGCTGGTACGGCCATTGTTGCACTTGTCCACGTACCAATGGAGAACCCATCACTGGATTCCAAGCCACAGATGGATAAGGCCATGCCATTGTATTCGCCTTGACTCAAATCGAAATTAACGATGGGCAATGCATGGCCGCTTGCTGTCGAGGATGCTTGAGCCACTTCTCCACCATACCAAGGCGTTTCCATGGTTACATCGAGACCAATTGCGTCCAACTCAAGTCGTGCATCATCGGTTTGTCCAACCGAAACATAATCCATCGTAAACTTGGCATTGGAGAGCATGGCCCATGTCCAAGTTTCAAGTCCAGAAATATCGAAACTGTAGTGGCTTCCGTTGATGTAATCGATGGCAGAGCCCGTGTTTGACCAGGTTCGGAGGATTTCAGAGCCGTTCGACCAATCCATGGACAAACGAACAGAATCAATGTGAAGGGCATCTGTAATCTTGAAGGAGAGAACGACGCTCACGTCCGTAATGATGTATTGCGTCGACGATGAAACATCAAAATCTTGGACGCTCATAATCGGTCCTGAAGACCACATGTAGAGACCATCTGGCGCACCGACAACGTTGTCCGATTCGGAAGGACTGTTGAGACTCCAGTAGGACAAAGTGTCCGTATTTTGAGGTCGCTGATGGACCATGGTCATTCGTTGATCGGCCACCATGGATTCCGTATAGTCTGCTGGCTGAGATGTAAACGAGGTCGTTGCCCCAACGGCCCATTGAGAAGCATCCGTCAAAGCACCCTGTGGAAACAAGTCGTAATCTGAAGTCTCATGGACGGAGCGTGCAGAACTCGTTGAAACCAAAGGTGAAGCAAGTGCAACACTCAGAACGAAAAACAACAGGGTAGCATTCCACTTTCGTCGCATGTACCATAGCATGTGGTGATAGCATTTCAAACAACGGGTTTCTTGATACGACGACGGATTGTTGAAATACCACGCCCATGACGGACAACTCCCCATGGCTGTGGTGGTGTAGGGGTTAGCACGGCAGATTGTGGTTCTGCCAGCCCGGGTTCAATTCCCGGCCACGGCCCCATTCATTCCAACTTCTCTGAATCGATGGTGTGACCCATACGCTCAACTTTGGTTTGCAAGTATTGCAAATTGTCTTGGCCAACACCAGCGACCAATGGAACTGTTTCTGTGACGACGATACCGTGTTCCTCGAGCTGTTTCACCTTATCCGGGTTATTTGTGAGCAAAGCAACCTCTTTGATTCCAAGATCGTTGAGCATTGTTGCAGCAATTTTGTAATCCCTTCCATCAGCAGGATGACCCAGAATCAAATTCGCATCAAGCGTATCAGCACCTTGATCTTGCAGGTGGTAGGCCTGGATTTTTGCGTGCAAACCAATGCCTCGACCTTCTTGACGAAGATACAGCAAACAACCCCACCCGTTCTCAACAATGGCCTGCATGGCGGCATCAAGTTGTGGACCACAGTCACAACGTAGTGACGAAAAAGCATCTCCTGTGAGACACTCGGAATGAACGCGCATAAGCACAGGGTCGGGCCCTTCCATTGAACCAAGCATCAATGCAACATGATCAAGTCCAGTTTCCTCTTCATGGTAGACATGAATGTCAAATTGGCCCCATTTTGTAGGAAGTTTTGCCACACTTGGAACATCATCACTCATTCGCTTTCACCTCAATGAGAAACACATGCTCGCCTTCATTTGATTCAACGGAAAGAAGTTCATGAGGTGTTCGGCCGAGCATCAATGGGATATCATGGAGCGTTTCAGGATCGCTCGCTAGCACCTGGAGAACAGAGCCAACGTTCATATTTGACAAGGCCTGCTTTGCTTCAGCAACAGGGACGGGACAGAAGAATCCCAAAACATCGAGGAGGTGTGTAGCATCCTTGACCTCGACCATGGTGTGTTGTCCAACCCCTGCTTTTTGAACACATCCATGTTTTGAACTTCATTTTCCGCAACACGTTGAAGAGGAGCAAGCACAAGCACAACCCAATGGGTACAGTCGCTTCGTCGAAGGCAAGCGATGACATGAGTTGGGGTGAAGTCGCTCAACTCGGTCTTCGTTACGGAAAGATTCCGTTAGCACTTCTCGCTGTCGAAGCACTCTACTGGTTCATCACACAGCCATCCGACACGCTTGCTCTGATTCAAGTCACAGAAGCCTACATCTGGAACGAAGTGACACAATTCATGTTTGGAGAAGGGGCCTCAACATTGAGCGCTCACAATGGTTGGATGACGCGAATTGATTTCCACCACGAAGCATTTCCTGGAGCGCTTGATTCAGTTGGACTCTATGTTTCCGATGAATGCGCAGGCGTTCACGAAATGATCTTCCTCTCAACACTGGTCCTGATGACAGATGGCGTCACACAGCGAGAGAAATTCAAGGCCGTTGCCGTCATGTGTGGAATCGTGTACGTGTTGAACATCGTTCGTCTTGTTGCCTTTTACCCAATTGCAGTCGAAGGGTGTCTTGCCAACCCCAACCAGCCAGAATGCTTGAACGATATGTGGAACTTTCACACCTTTGTTTACCAATGGGGATTCCTGATTGTCTTGCTCCTAATGTGGCTTGCTTGGTTCAAATTTATTGGTGGAGCGAACAGGACAATGAAAGCCTCACAGGAAGAGAAAGAGCAATGGCGCATCACCTTCCGAAAGCGATGGGAACAGAAGCATTTTGCCTTCATTGGCATCATGATTGCATTCTTTGGAATCGCATGGTTTTGGGTCAATGGCAACACAACTGCCATGGATGCAAAGAGTGTGATCGACTTCTGTGCGTTTAGCGATCTAACCACACCAAACTGCTACGAAGCTCAGAACACATGGGACAATGCGATCCAAGGCGCATGGTCGTTCGCAGTCCTCGGACTCGTCATTGGTACACTAGGGGTGTATGAAATCGAGCGAAAAGATTCGGAAGGAAACTGGCCAGTAATTCCATCTCAAGCAGATGCAAAAGATGAGGCGGAACCAAAGAGCAAAAAAGAGAAGCCAAAGGGGTCTTGGAGAAATCGTTCAACTTCGGAAGAAGAATGATCAGAGCACTTCAGCATCCACTTTGAGCGAACCAAATGGATGCATTTGAATCGCCTTCATGGCCAATCCCAACTTGCTGCTGTGAATGGCAACAACGGTTGAATCACCTTCGAATCGAACGTCTCCAATGGCAAGAGCATCGCATCGAAGATGTTGCTCGAACCATGAAGCAATTTGCAAGGGAGAGCCAAGTTGTTCCGTTCCTGCACCGAGACGGATGCTGACGAAACCATAGACGTCAGCATTCTCTCCGAAATCGTCTTGCTTTCTGACTGGATCACGATCGACTCCATCTGGCAAATCAGGTGCGTCTGTCTCTTGGACATCGAGATTGTACGTTGCAATGATTTTCCCCATCTGAGGTGCATCGTCCTTGGAAACCAAACTCCAAGCTTCACCATGGCGACCAATACGACCGGTACGTCCTATACGGTGGATGAACGAATCAATGTCGGATGGAACATCGTAGTTGACGACAAGCGTGATGCCATCGATGTCAATTCCACGTGCAGCAACATCCGTTGCAGCAACAATTCGAACGTCGCCTTCTCGGAAGCGATCGAGAATGCGCTCGCGTTGATTCTGTTTCAAATCCCCATGCAAGCCTGCAACGTCGAACTTGTGCTTCTGCAATCGTTGAACTGCAAGGTCGACCATGCGCTTCGTATTGCAGAAGATAATGCACTGATCATCATCACCCATTCGAACGAGAAGACGACCCAAAGCCCACAACTTGTTGGCACGGCCAATTGAAATCTTGTACAAATCGATTGGAGGAACATCAAGTTCTTCCTCATTGGTCATGACAAACTCAGGGTTGTTGGTAAACTCGTTCGCCGCATCAAGGATCTCTTGTGGGAACGTTGCAGAGAAAAGAAGGGTTTGCTCACGAGCAGTTGTTCGCTCCAAAATCCATAGGATGTCCGGAAGGAATCCCATATCCAACATGCGATCTGCTTCGTCAAGACAAAAAATCTCAACCTTAGCAAGGTCGAGGTGTCCACGCTCCGACATGTCCATCACACGACCAGGAGTTCCAACGATGAGGTCAACACCGTCGTCGAGTCCCTTCGCTTGTTTCTCAAGGTCTGTTCCACCATACACGGTCATGATGGAAAGGCCGGCATCACCTTGCAACTGATTCATTTCTTCTGCGACCTGTTGTGCCAGTTCTCGTGTTGGTGCGAGAACCAAGCCTTGCAGACTTCCAGTTGGTTGACATCGCTCGAGAATTGGAATACCAAACGCAGCGGTCTTTCCCGAACCGGTTCGAGCTTGGCCAATGACATCTTGACCAGAGCGAGCGATGGGTATCGTATCGCGTTGAACTTCAGTCAGGCATTCCCATCCAAGCGATGCAATACCTTGCATGATGCTGTCGGGAAGATGAAGAGAATCGAATCGTGTTTTGGTGAACATGTGTGCTCCTTCCGTCTCTTTGGTTCAGGCCACCGAGACGGAGGTGGCCCCCACGCACATCAGAAGTTTTCTCGATCCTTAATTTCCGCCTGAAGTTGGCCCATCCAGTACTTCTTGGCGTTGTCACGGTTGAGCGGTCGACGCATTTGTCGAACGTGCTCAAGGATGTATTGTCGGAATTTGAGAGCCTTGGTTCGGTTCACACCTTTTGGCGTAATTCCTTCCCATAGTCGGTCGAATTGAAGTTCTTTGTCGTCCATCATGCGATGACCTCGATGTCCAACCGACCAAGCACCCCCTCATAACCATGTCGTTAGGCGTCTTGCACGTCGTCATCTCGTGGAGCGTCCAACAGATGTGGTTCAGGAGGAGCATTTCCAAGCCCAACCGCTTTTCCTTGCGCATGGGCAACTTCTCGTTCCAAAGCAGGAACAGGTAGTGCCGGTGAAAGGAAGGCGTTCTTCTCGGCTTCCGTGCCTTCAATCGATGCATCGAAGGTCATTTCTGTCAACATCTTCTTCAGTTCGGCATTGGTTTCGCTTTGAAGTAATTCAGTAGCAACAAGACGTAGTTTGTCTTCAACAAGCAGCATTGGAAGCATTTCAATGCAGGAGCGTCGAACAACAGCGTTCGGATGACGGGCCCCGTTCATGATCAGGTTACGGGCACGTGAGTCGTCTGTATCCATTGAACGAATGGCGCGAAGAGCGTTGTTTCGAACCTTTTCATCCGAATCAAGAATGGCTCGCTCGGTCAGCATAATTGCAATTCGCGGCTCCTTCTTCGAGAGCGATGAGAGCGTCTGCGATGCATTTCTTCGCACTTCTGCATCAGCATCGTTCAGTGCCCACGAGATGAGATCCCATCCCATTGCACCAGCACGTTGAACGATGTTTCTGAGCAATTTTGAGGCCTTTCTCCTTAATCGAACATTATCGACCAAAAGCAACTCATCGATGTGGTCACAAACCACTTCTGGCCATGTCTCAGTGAGTGCTTTCAAACCACGCCAAGCGGGTTCGCTTCGGGCTGCAATGGTCGAACGTAGTTCTTGAGCAAGCGAACTATCCACGCC
>JBMYJV010000022.1:12232-12929 GCA_049594755.1 Candidatus Poseidoniaceae archaeon | reverse complement strand
TTTGTCTTACCCATCTTTTTCTGCTTCTCCAAGTGCTTACGAAGACCACGTCCCATTTCGAGCATGGCCTTTCGTGCCTCTTCCATGACCGTTTCGTTGTCCGATAATGCTTCCTTTGCTTCCGATGTGAATTGAACGTTGGTGCTCGCAAGGTGAACAAGAATGGCTGCAGGACCTTTTGGAACGCCTCGCCCTCCTGCTTGATCCAACCCGTATTGTCGCCAGTCGACGCTTTCAATGGCCTTGGTCAGCAAACAACCTCCTTGCTGGTACATCAAAGGAACGCGATTAGCGAACCGTAAAATCTCAACAGGTTTGTCTGCTGCCATGCCTTCTCCAAAGATCAAACCGACTTCGACTTGGAATGGATTCCCTTGGGTTACGCTTGGAGCGCGAGTCATTGTTGTGACGAATTTCGAATCGATGGTTTTGGAGAGCCCTTTCTTGATGAGCAATTCCTCAATTGGTGACAAACACGATGTTGGGGGATTGAGCAATTTTACGGGTTTCCCTTTCAACAATCGCTCGCCTTGGAAAGCTTCGAGAAGTGCACGGACTTGCTCAGGATTGAGCGATTTCGGTTTCAATTTCTCTTCCAATTCGGAGACTTCGCACAGTTCTTTTGCGGCACGGCCAGAAACTCCGGAAAATGTGCGTCGAAGAAACGTTGTCATTCTCGATTCCGAGGATTCCGAAC
>JBMYJV010000022.1:0-12223 GCA_049594755.1 Candidatus Poseidoniaceae archaeon | reverse complement strand
GCCGGAAAATGTGCGTCGAAGAAACGTTGTCATTCTCGATTCCGAGGATTCCGAACAAAGGCGTTGGAGTTGACCCAATTCAATTCCATTTGGATGCGGTTTGATGGCTTCAACACGCCCTGGAAGACGTTCTGTAACGCGTTGCCAGTGATGTTTTTCACCATCAGGGTCGATGAAGAGAATGTCTGCATGAGGGTTGACGATGCTCGTCATTCGAAGGTACTGCCAAACCGATTGTCGACCGCGTTGATATTTTGCTTTCATCTTGGTTTTGACCTTTAGGCCGTGGGCTTTGTCCCCCCAATCAATACGATCTTGATTGGATTTGATGGCCTTGTTCTTTCTGGTATCAAGGCCAATATCAACCGAAACTGCAGTCGCTTCTTTGGCAATCTTTGATTCAACGTGCGTTGGATCGCCAGTGGTCAGTTGCGAATACATCACAACACCGGTAATTCCGATACCCTGTTGACCTCTTGATTGGCGGATGGCATGGAATCGGGAACCGAACAGAAGTTGCCCAAACACTTTCTCAATGCTGGCTCTTGGAATACCTGGGCCATTGTCTTCAACTTCGAGCTGAAGGATGTCTTTCTTGTTGTCCAGTTTGGTAATCTTGACGATGATATCTGGCAAAATTCGCGCTTCCTCACACGCGTCGAGTGCGTTGTCAACCGCCTCTTTTACTGCTGTAATAAGGGCCCGATTGAGTGTATCAAACCCAAGGAAATGCTTGTTCTTTTCAAAAAATTCTGAAATTGCGACTTGTTTTTGGTTCGCTGCCATCTTTTCTGCAATGCTCAATTCGACACATCCACCTCAGGTCCTCCTCCGTCCAAGACTTCGGGCCAGCAGGTAACAGCAGTCGATTGGCGAGGATACTTCATATTTCGGACGAAATTGAAACGTTGAGGCAAAAATCCTCAATGTCCGATGCTTTCTGTTTTCCAGGATCGAATTGTTCCACTGAACGCACTCATCGCTACGGTGAGAGGGCTAGCAAGGTACAATTTTCCTGGACCTGAACGACCTTGGAAATTTCTGTTGATGGCAGAAACAGTGACTTGGTCTGGTGTCATCGAAACGCCCGGACCTGCTCCAATGCAAGCGCCGCAGCCAGGATCGATGAGTTTCACGCCAACATCGAGGAACAACTGGTGCCAACCCTTCGAAACGGCAACATCCTTGACAATCCCGGATCCGTATTGAATGTAAAAATCAACACCTTCCTTGACGGATAGGCCCTGATCCTTTGCAGCTTGGCAGACTTGAGCATAGTATGCAATGTCATCGATCTTCCCTGCAGTGCACGATCCTCCGTATGCAATATCGATGGCTACATCACCGATTTCATCGATGTATGCGCCATTGGTCGGATCGCTCGGAATGCCTTCGTCAGGATTTCCAGGATGTGCAACCATTGGTCGAATGGAGGACAAATCGATGTGGTGAACGCCTCCGTGATAGTGTGCGCCTTCATCTGGAGCGACTGCTCTCTGCCGTTGCTCGGCCATGTTCAAGTGAGGCATTTGTGCTTCCATCCAATCGTAGAGAATGTCATCTGCTTCACAGATGCCGGTTCGAGCCGAACACTCTGTTGCCATGTTGCACAGTGTTGCACGCTCATCAGCGGACAGCGACTGAAGGCCAGGGCCGCCAAATTCCATGGAACGATTCAACGTCAGTTCTTTTCGAGCATGGTCTGCGAGAATGTGCAGAATAACGTCCTTTGCCGTACATCCTTCATTGAGCGATCCTGATAATTCGAATCGAATTGATTCTGGAACCTTGACAAAGGTGAATCCTGCAGAAACAAGGTTGGCGTATTCGGTGGCCCCAACGCCCCAAGTGAGTGCATTTGATGCACCGCCCATGCAGGTGTGCGAGTCTGTTGCTTGAATGAAATCGGAGACTTCGATGAACTCCTCGCGTGCTACTTGATGGCAGATACCGGGCGATACTCCGTCGACTGCCGAGTAATCACGCACCCCAGTGTGATCTTGGAAGACCTTCTGCAATTCACGTAGGGTCTCGACTTTGTGCATGAACGGTACAAATTTTGGATTGTGATGTGCATACAACAAGTGGTCCTCAAAAACGCCAAATTTTTGCGGATTTGCCAATTGGTAATCCTCTCCATACGTTTCCTGAAGGAACGTGTGGACTTGTGCCGTTGTAAATTCGTGAGAATAGCCGCCTTGGACCTGAGCAATCACCGGATCATCAGGCTTGACACATGCGCCTTCTGGTTGGCCAACGAGATTACGCGCGATGATTTTCTCAGCCATTGTCATTGGGTGTTGTTCCGTCGACAGTTTAGGTAGTTCGATTTCACCATTGCTGAGACGCTTGGAAAATTCGAACAGACCTCCTGACTCGAGGATGAGTGCCGTAACATCATCGTATTGTGACGTGAACTCGCTTAATGGCAAGGATTCACCGTTTTGCAAACGTTCCAACATTGCGTGATCGCCCATAAGTTGACCGAGATTGATGTTGTTCCGTTCATGAATCGGAGCGAAGGAAGCTGCGATAACGATTCGGATACCTGCCCATCGCTCGCACTGTGCTGCCGTCTCACGACTAGATCCAGTGCCCTTTCTCTGACCGGAGACGATGACTTCGAAATTTCCATTGATCAGAGCATTCTCGTTGAACACGCGAAGTCCGTTTTGCATCAATCCAGCGTATGCGTTTTTTGCAATCATGGCTGGTTCGTGATCAAAACAAACCCATGCTGGCGTCATGACATCGGTATTGATGTCGTCGAGGAGGTCCTCCACACGCAGATCTTCCATCCGCAAGTCGAGGCCTTCGTACAATTGCTGACGAATCAGATCGAGGTCCTTGGTGAGGAAGAGAACCCGCTTACCGGGTGTGAGCGAAATCGAATTTGGCATTCTCTGCATCTCCATCCCCGTTCTCCTCACAAGCCATTGAGGTTTAACCAATTCGCTGCCCTACTCTCATACTCCACAAAAATAACGAACGATAAGGTTTAAAAACACCATACCAATCGTTGATATATCTATTTCTCAATATTCATGAGGTGAGATGTTATGGATGATCAGCAAGTTGAAGATATTGTAAAGTGCCAAGAATGTGGCGGTCGAAGCCTAACGAGAGACGAAACCCGTGGAGAAGTCACTTGTGACGACTGCGGGCTTGTCTTAGAAGACAACGTTATCGATCAGGGTGCAGAATGGCGAGTATTCTCACCTGAACAAGGCGATCAAAGGGCTCGTACTGGTGCCCCGATGACGGTCATGCTTCACGATAAGGGTCTCTCGACTGATATCGATTGGCAAAACAAAGATTACTCTGGAAAAACCATCAATTCTCGTTATCGATCTCAATTTTACCGAATGCGAAAGTGGCAGAAGCGCAGTCGTGTCAGCAATGCGACAGAGCGTAACCTTGCTATGGCATTGGCTGAACTTGATCGAATGGCAAGCCGCCTTGAATTACCAAAGACGGTTCGTGAAGCAGCAGCTGTCAATTACAAGAAAGCTGTCGACAAGCGTCTCATTCGCGGACGATCGATTGAAGGCGTAGCCGCAGCATCACTCTACGCAGCATGCCGCCAATGTGGTGTCCCTCGAACACTCGATGAAATCGGCCAAGCATCCCGAACCGGACGAAAGGAAATTGGACGTACATACCGTTTCATGGTTCGTGAATTGAAGATGAAAATCATGCCAACCGGGCCTGAAGACTACATCTCTCGATTCTGCTCTGGTCTAGGATTGGATTCTGAAGTCGAAGCAAAAGCCTACGAATTAATCAAGGCTGCTCAAGAAAAGGAATTGACTAGCGGCCGTGGACCAACCGGTATCGCTGCTTCCATTATTTACATTGCATCCGTTCTCTGCGGAAAGCGTCGCACACAACGAGAAGTTGCTGAAGTCGCTGGAGTTACCGAAGTTACCATCCGTAACCGGTACAAGGAACTGATTCAGAACCTCAACATTGAATTGGACATCTGAGGAAAGGAGGGTTCTTCGTGAGCAAGAGCCGTGATACGATTGCGAAAGCAACGTTTGAGGTTGTTGCTACCAAGTTGGTTCGAGCCCTCGAGGATGGTACCAAAGTATGGCCCCTTCCTCCTCCCCCCATTTCGGACCCGGACTTTCCTCCTCGAAGCCCAGAAAGGGATCAAGATTTGATTTCTCAAGGTCTCTCAATGTTGCATGCCGATGTTGGCATGTTCGATCGGCACCTTTCGACGATTGTCGATCTCATCGTGCCGCACCGAATGAATCTGAGCGATGATCCGTTCGAAGTCCACCAAAAATGGTTGGGACGTCGTACCGATGATGTGGCACAACGCATGCTGTTCTGCATCGCAACCGATTGGTTGGCTCAAGCCTTTGACCCGAGCGCTCCGAACACCGATCGGTGGTGGCTTGCCGTTGCCCTTGTCAATGGTCTCGCATCCACTCCATACGGTCAACCTGTTCACCAAGGTTACCATTTGGTCGAATCCATTGCGTTAGCGGAACGCCCTGGTACGTGGCATACACAACCCGAGGATGGGCCACAGAACATGGGATGGAACCCGAATGCCGTCGTCCCAAGGACGACATCGGTGGTTGCGCATGATGCGGGCGTCGAGGCTGCTACATGGCTTCTAGATTGTTTGGAAAACGATGAATTGGACCGTCGATTGTTGCTGATGGAATGGGTCAAACTTCTCCTTGAGCGTCCTGCGTTGATCGAACCACTTGGATTGGTGAACATTCTTGTTCGAAGAGCTGAAGACGAACACGAGGAAGTTGCTTCCAAAGTCATCCTCTGTCTCGCTCGACTCCTTGAGTACGATCAGGAACAGGGGCTTCACGTTGCGAAGATTCTACACGGGCGTGAAGAATTGCTCCTTCGACGTGGCATGGCAGATGTTTTGACACGTATTTTTCGACGAACTGGTTGGGAAGCCGTACCGTTCCTCGATGAGATGTTGAAGGATGAGGATGAAAGCGTTCTCGCAGCAGCCTCTGCAACGGTTGGTGATTTGAAATTCCTCGATGAGGACGTTTGGGCAGACCGTCTCGCCTCTTTGCTTGAGCATGAAGTTCCTATCGTTCGAAGAAACATCGTACTCAGCCTACGCGATTATGTTGAAACCTATCCAGATGATGTTCGAGAAATCATCCCATCCTTATGGAACGATGGTGATGAAGTCGTTCAAATTCGTCTGCGAGAATTACTCATGCGTATGGATGAAATCCATCCACAACGTTTTGCAAAGCATCTTCCACTGCTCAAACCTGAGCGCCTCGAAGCACTCTGGATGACCATGGATGCTCGCCGTCAAGGACGAAGCCAATTGTGGAAAGACTGGTTGTCTGATGATGGGCCACTTCCCAAATCCATCGCTCCGGTTCATGATATTCACCAAAGCACGGGAGAAGCCCCTGAGGAATTGCCCGATCTCGGTGATGCACTCAATATGTTGGATGATACGCTCGGTTTCATCGATTAGGTGTTTCATCAACAATGCGACACGCTGAAAATTCCTGCATTGAAATCCGGCCTCATTAGAAAGCAACCCACTGAATTTATTCGATTTTCCACAACAGAGGAATAAATCATTCTTCTTCGTCCTTGAGTGGCCCATTTGTCACCAAGTAGGCATAGAAACCAGTGTAGGTGATGAGTAACCCAATCAACATAAGCAGCATTGCAGTAGGCTCAGGCAGAACATCACCAACTCTCATATTTCCGAAAAACCAAGATAAACCAAGGACAAAAATTCCAACAGCGAAGACGGTCCTCCAAGTGGATTCAGGATGCTTCCATTTTTCGATAGCGGGGACTACTCCCGCTTCTTTGAACACATACTCGTACCAACTGAGATAGAGAAGTGAAAGCCCAAGCAACCCACTTATGCCTCTCGAAAAGGAAGCATCAAGCCAAGGTCCAGCAGGAAGGAATTCAAAGAATGAAAAGGAAAGAAGTATCAAGCCACTGGCGAGGATGAACTCCTTCCGTTTTGACTCCATGAACTCCACGAGTGGGTGCACGCTTGATAGCCTGTCGCTTGCAAGGTGTTGCATGGGCACGATTCGTGATGCTGTCATTGTCGCCGCAGGTCTAGGTACCAGAATGCTTCCTACAAGTGCATATGTCCCGAAGGAATTGTTGCCACTTGTCGATCTTCCAGTGATGCATCATCTCATTCATGAAGCCAAACATGCAGGATGTGATCGGATTCATATCATCACTTCACCAGCAAAGGATTTCACTTCTCTCCGAGAAAATCTCTGTGAAAGGTATTCGATGCATGCCAAAGACAACGATCATCTCAATCCGCTTGACGGTGTCGAAGTCTTCTTCCACACTCAAGACGAGCAAAAAGGCCTTGGTCATGCCATTATGATGGCTAAGGAAGCCATAGCAGGATCATTCTTGGTGTTGCTTGGAGACAATATCTTGACCTCCAATCATGCATCATTAGCAGAATTTCAACCATCAAACGTTTCCAGGAAACTTGTCCAGTTGTTCGAGAAACATGGCCAACCGAGCGCATCTGTTTACAATGTGGGTAAGGACGGTGTGAGCAATTACGGAATCGTATCGATCGACGAAGGAAGAATTGTTTCCATTGTAGAAAAACCGAGCAAAGAAGAGGCTCCTTCCACATATGCCCTATGTGGCCGGTATGTGTTTGCAGAGGACACGTTTGAACTTCTAGACCATTATTCCGTAGAAGAATATGGGGAACTTCAATCGATTGCACTGATGAAACACTGGATGGATTCTGGTCGTCTTCATGCACACGTATTATCCGATTCTGTTTCGTGGTATGATTCTGGCTTACCGTTCGAGTGGCTGAAGTCACAAATCGATCATGCTCTACGCAGACCCGAGTATGCAGAAAAATTGCAAGCGTGGTTAATCGAACGACTTGCTTAATCCTGCCCGGGCTTCCAGAACGTGAGAGGCAAGGGACGTTCTCGCCGCATCGCTCGCTTTGCAAGATGGTCAGCACGCTCGTTCCACCGATGACCACGATGTGCACGAACGTGATTCCAAGAGAGTTCTCGTTGAGAAGCCACTTCCTTCCAGACGGATTGAACACGAACCGCTAATTCTCTGTTTGCTTTTGCTCTCCATGCTCCAGTTGCAATGTTTCCCGCATATTGACTGTCGAGACGAATGCATACTGGGTCGTTATTCTCTTCTGTTAACAGCCATCGTAATGCTGCAAAGAGGCCGGAAAGCTCAGCAGTATTGTTCGAACCAACTTCTGCTCCGATGAACCCTTCCTCCTCTGGCGAGGTTGAAACGGGTCCTGACAATTCTGTCTGGATTTCTCCACTACCACGTCCAAGACCTGAATCTCCTTCGACAACAACGACGCCCCAGCCAGCAGGTGTGGTCGCATCAACGTTCTGATTTCCATCGCACGAACCATCAACGTACAACGTGAGTCGCGTTGGTTCGCTCAATCTGTTCACTCGCCCAACATGCTTCGATAAGCATCTGCAGACATGAGTGTTGAAACATCATCTGGATTTGACAACTTCATTTTGACAATCCATCCATCACCGTATGGACTTGAATTCATCAGTTCAGGTGTGTCTTCGAGATCGACGTTGACTTCTGTGATTTCTCCAGCAAGAGGGGCAAAGATAGGGGATGCGGACTTTACCGATTCGACGATTGCAAACTCACCCATATCTTCCAGCATTTCTCCACCTTCTGGCAGTTCAATGTAGACGATGTCTGTAAGTGCATCTTGGGCATGGTCTGTAATCCCAATGGTTGCAATATCTCCATCCATTCGAATCCATTCGTGTTCTTTCGTGTAAAACAATTCAGCAGGTATTTCACTCATGCTCTCACCACACTGATGCAAGTGAACGAAGGGTATGAATCAACCGCTTCCGACGTATCTCATTCGGCTTCATCAATTTCTGATTTCAAGACGTGTTGTTCCAAAGAAGCCCATGCTTGACCAACATTCTTCTCTTTCTCTGTTTGTTGAACATCTTCTTGAACGCGTTGCGTCATTTCATCATCTGATTCATCTGGAAAATGTTGACCAAGGTTGCCTTTTCTCAACCCTACTCCGATGAGGATTGCGGCAATGATTGGGAAGAGCCAACCGATCTCAGGATCTGTTGAATACCGTCCTGAACTGAGGCCAACCGCGAAAACGAAAACGAGGCACATCCCAGTTCCTAGGAGGATTTTTCGTGCTCGGTCCGCTGGAGTCATCGACCCTTCGAAGTTGAGGCAATGTATCAAACCAACGTTATCAGTAGGTTTCTCGCATCAATTTGTGAATCTTGTAGGGTAGAAGGGCGCGGTTGACTGGTGTGACTTCCAGGATACGACCGTCGTCTCTCCGTCGAATGTCCTGCAACAATGGGTGACGACTCTTCTTGTGTAAAGTCAGGAGCGTAGGCTTGTCGATTTCGAGAGCATTGCGAACGGCATTGACAAAGGCTTCCGATTCAACTGCGAATTTTCCAATCTCATCGATGACGATGACTTCGCAATTGTCAACAGCATGTTGAATCGCAGGGATGGCTACACGTTCGAGTTCAGCGGTGTTGAGGCCATATCCAAGGACGCGCAATCTAGAATCGATGCTCTTGTGAGCAATCTCACCCTCATCCCCGGTAATCAAGTTTCGAACCTTGTATCCGAGACGTTCTCCGTTTTCGAGGATAGGTTCCGTGCAAATTCCACCGATGATCTCTGTATCACCCAAATTTCGAGCGGATAATTCTCGCTCACGTTCTTCTTTGAGCATGGAGAGGACTTTCTCCATCACTGCGGATTTTCCGCTACGGGGTAGTCCCGTAATGCCAATTTTTGGATGAATGCCCATTCTTAGAATCCTCCAACTGACAAATACCATTCAAAACTAACGAGGGTTTGGATATAAAACATCGTATTCAAACTATCAAAGATGCAACGTTCTTTCATCATTGAGCGGCTTCTTCAACCCCGCTTTCAAGTCCAAGTTGAAGAGGGAGCATTTCCAATTCGTAATTGTTGACGTTGTTGTTCGCGGACCAAGCTTTTGCCCAATCGTCCAATTCGCGTTGATTGAGTTGGTCACACATCCATTCCAATGCTTTCTGAAGATCGCCCTTGACCGCACTCAACCTGTTGAGAATGGCTTGGTTCATTTCGATGTGGTTCACACTGTTCCCAAGGATGCATCCTTTTGGGATAACAGCCCAACGCAGTCGGCGCTCTTGATGTGCGTTGACGATTGCCTGACAGGCAAGGCGAGGCCCGTATGTTTGGACTTCGGTTTTCCCAGACCACATGGCCAATTGACGTTCGTTTGCACGAGAGGGGATGTCTTTCCGGAATGCAGGGTGTCGGATGTAGACACTACCGGTTTCGTCCTCTGTGAAATGGACGCCACGGATAAACGGACGAGATGACTTTGCCTTGTCCCAACTGGAAATGTTACTCGAATGTGCTGTTTGATCGATTTCCCCTACACGGACCTTGACTGTCTGTTCTTGTGTTGCAAGCCAGTGGTCGTGGTCACCGAGTCGTGGAAGTTGTGACATACTGTCAAGGATCTTGAGGATGCTCTTTCGTTCAATCTGGTCACGAGGCAAACGAGGAACTGCCCACGTGTTTCTTGCCCACTGTACCCACTGTTCTTGCGTCAGCGAGAACGATGGGACACGTGACGAGATTCCAGAGCCAACACGTCGTAGGTCGGAACGAGTTACTGGACCAATGATGTTGAGTGATTCCGTTCCATTTGGCGTCGATGAGATGCCAAGAATGGCGACACCTTGGGTCATACCAGGGAACAAGAGATTCGCTTCTTCAATAGCCCAAACTTCGTTCCACGAGTGTTTCTCAACCAAGAGCTTGCGCAATGGGTGAGAGGATTGTTCGCGCAGCAGGCTGTCTGGGGCGACAATGCGCATCTTCCCATCGGTTGAGAGAACCTGCATACCGCGTTCGATAAACAGACGGTAGAGGTTGACATTCCCGCGCATGGTCGAGAAGCGAGGACCATCATCATTGGATAGGCTTCGTAGTTTTTCACTCAAGTCCTTGCGGCGTTGTGAACCGTCCTCCATGCCACGGAACCGATCTTTGATACGCAGCCAAGGAGGGTTGGCGATGATCAAACGAGGCGCTTGGTCCCATGGCCAGTCTTCTTGTAGCGTATCGGAGCAGACAATGTTTTGCTCAAGGATGGTTTCAACGAGGTTTCGAGCGAGCTTACCTTCTTGCTCGCCTTCGAGGGAGACAAGACCGAGGCGAATCGCTTCAAGGAGCAATCGCTTTCGGGTTGAACGGACGACAAGCTCGTCGACATCAACAAGTTGGAATCCCCGAAACAATCGTTCTGTGTCTTCTTTGCGCAAATCAGTATTCTGTCCTTCAAACAACTCACTGTGCTTTCGAAGCATCCGGGCGTGGAAGATTCCACCACCACACGACATATCGCAGAACGGTAGCGGAATGCCACTACTTGTGCGTTCGCTGCGCTTGACGGCTTCAAGCGAGTCCTCATCGAGGGTTACCTCTTCTTCGCTGGGCGGGAAGTTCAGCTTCTTGATGTGCTTTTGGAAGCCAGGAGGAAGGTCTGCGAGATGCATATTGGTCGTTTGTTTCTTGACCTTTGGTTGAATGGTCGCCTCAAGCATTTCCGATGAGATGATGGAATCAGCGAGACGAGGAGGAGTAGGATGTGCTCCACGTGGGGAGCGACCATCGGATTCTGCATCGTGACGTGCGAGGAGATGGTCGAGAACATGACCTGGATCGGTCAGAAGATTTGCTGGAAGTGTTGGCCAATCTTCTGGGAGAAGAGCAGCGATAGGTTGGTGGGTTCGGAGGGAGTTTTCCCATGCATCGAGCCACATTTCGATTTGTGTTTGTCTGTTGTCCAAGCATCGATCCAATCTTGCATACCAGCCGCTAACTCCGTTTTGCATAGTCCGCCCCAACCAGTGGGTATTCAATCATGGTTTGAATGTGCCTGTTGAAATCATGAAATGATTCATTCTGAAGGTAAATTGTTTCGCGCGGACAACTTTGCGAGTACTACGCCATTCGCGTGCCACTCCCAACCTTTTGCAACCCAATCGAAAAGGGCTTTCAATTCGTTTTCATCAACGCCTGCAGTGGAAGCGATTTTCTTGAGAATGCGTAATTCTCTACGGTCGTATTCTCCATCAGCAGCAGCGAGTAGAGCGCCGTCCCGAAGGGCAAACCGGAGCGTCTCCAATTCAGCATTCTTCAATAGATTTGAAAGTCGATTTGTATCGTACAATCCTTTCCGAATTGAAGTTCTTGCCTCTGGGTGAACCATGGCTCGCCCCATGAACCCCTCGAGGACTTGAATTTCCTCCCGAACAAGCTCACCATCTGCTGCAGCAATGAGAACGAGTAAATCGGCATATCGCGCTCGCTCAGCCGCATCCAGATCAGCGACGCCGTCGCAAAACATAGGATTCAACCTTGGAGAGAATTCAATAGATCGTATCCGTCTTGCATCCAAGCGTATCCGGTCTTGGTCCATTCGATGAGTTGTTGAACAGCATCTGGGACGAGGCCCAAGTGTTCGGCGATTTCTTTCAGAACTTCGAGTTCTTCATCGTCGACTGAACCATCTGAGGCTGCCATGAGGACAGCATCTCGAAGAGCAAGACGGCCTGCTTCAGGGCCGAGTCCATCCAAGCATTCCTCAAGTGTCGGAGGGCTCTTGAGCGATCTTCGCAGAACTTCTCGTTGGTTCGGAGAAAGGAGAGCTTTGCCGAGTTGTTGTTCAAACATAGCAAGTTCATCCACAGTAATTTCTTCATCGACACGGGCCATGTATGCAAGCAAACGAGCATACGCGTATCGTTCATCACGGGGCAAATTTTGGAGAGTGTCGGGTAGCATCCGAACCACTCTTGTGCTTCTCCATCATGAACCTCTCGCCTCCAAGGTAGAACAAATCGACATTTGGTGCAACAATTCTTGGGACCACACGATGATTGATAGAGGGGTGTTGCTAGGAACGCGCATGCATCCTGCCGTAAACGTCCTTGGAACAGAACTCAAATCATGTTCAACCGATCCTCTTACCGGTTGGTATCGAGATGGTTGTTGCAACACCGACGAGAATGATCGTGGATCACACACAGTATGTTGTGTGGTGACACAGGACTTTCTTGAGTTTGCGAAATCTCAAGGAAATGATTTGATGACGCCAGCTCCTCATTTCTCTTTCCCTGGA
>JBMYJV010000021.1:0-13247 GCA_049594755.1 Candidatus Poseidoniaceae archaeon | reverse complement strand
CGCTTTGTTCTGCACCGTTGGTGGTACTGTTGCTGTACATGCGCAGACCAAAACTTGAGCATCTGATCATTGCCGAACCAAGGGCAGATGGGCGGCAGGTTCACTCCTTATCAAACTCAAAAATCCTCCAAACACCCGTACCCACACACATTCGACAGTTCATTGTACGTTCACGTCATCCTTTACGCGTACCACTCGCAAAGCATCTCTGGATGCTGTTTTTGGGAGGGGTCATCATCTCATCGATTGCCTTCGCACCGTTACTGCTCGACTCCAGCAACATTGGCTTCATCCTGCTCGCTCTGTTCGTAGCCATTCCTGCTTGGTTGGTGGGTTTCTCGACGCCTGTCTTCGCGTGGTGGAGTTACTCATCCTCACGGTTTCACCTAACTACAACTCGCCAGCAAGGTGAAGCGATGTTGATTGCAGGAATGCTCTCAACCTTCCCTGCCATTGTGATCAATTCGTTCATCACACCAGGAGCTGTCCTTTTGCTCACTGGAGGTCAAGCATCCGCAACATTGGTCGAGAACATCACGGTCATCGTATCTGCCCCCGTTGGAGAAGAACTCTGCAAAGCTCTTGCCGTCTTCTCGCTTGCAGGCTTGATCGATTCAAAGAAACGTGGGTTCCAAGTTGGATTTACCGTTGGTTTAGGTTTTGCATTGCTTGAGAACCTTCAGTACATTCTGTTCAGTCTCTTCGCTGGTGAGTTGATGGCCTTCTCGTACGGACTTACAACCGTTGTTCGAGGCATTGGATCGATTCCAGGACATGCTATGTGGACCGCATGCAGTGGATACGCCATTGGACACATACTCGAACAGCGAAAACAACCACAGCGAATTCCTGATGTGAAACAATGGAATCTCGTGAATCCACTCAATCCTTCAGCATCTCGTTACGAACCATCATTCTCTTCCCATCCATCGTTCTTTTCGAAATCATCGAACTTACAACTTCCAACCTCACTGCCCGTTATGCTCGGCATCGCCATGTTTGGCCACGCTTTCTGGAACGGCAGTTCTGTCCTCATGTCGTACATGTCAGGCAATCTCGACCCGGTTGTCGGATTGATCGCAGAATTGACATGGATTGTTGTCCTGATTGCTTTGCTGTGGACCTTTGGTCGCTTTGTTCTTGCAGCAGCAATGGAAGACGATGTTTGACCTCAAAACCGTATGCTGTTGAGGTAAAGCCAACGCAAAGAACAAAACCAATCACTTGGGCTGGCTGATGAGGGCTTCGTATGGATTTCACCTCAGGTGGTCTCGTTTCAGGGAACATTGTCGTCACGACAATGCTCATTCTCGCCCTCGTTGCCGCATCACTACGAGCACGTATTCTCGATGGAAAGGGCGTTTTCGCAGCAGCACTGCTCGGGTTCTTTGTTGGTTGTCTTGGCCACTGGACATGGTTGTTGATGCTCTTGTGCTTCCTCTTGAGCAGCCATTTGGCAACAAAGTGGAGATTCGATGAGAAAACAACTCGTGGATTGAATGAATCATCGGATGGACACCGTGGATGGATCAACGTCGCAGCGAACGGAGGCATGCCTGCCATCGTCGCTTTGCTCGCCTTCCTTATCGAAGATTGGGAACATGGTTTGTGGATGTTCGCGGCAGCTGTTGCTGTAGCAACCTCAGATACTTGGGCAAGCGAAATCGGTTGCCTCGATGATCGGGTCCGCATGATTACAACACTCAAACCGTGCGAAGCGGGTGTGAATGGCGGATTCTCTCCGAATGGCCAACTCGCCGCAGCGACGGGTGGCATCCTCATCGGCATAACTGCACTCATCGCCAGTTTGATCATGTTCTCAACCACAGTTATCGACGGAATTATCGTTGCAGGTGTGGTTGCAGGACTTGGATTCCTTGGTTGCCAAATCGATAGTGTTCTCGGAGCGGTTCTCGAAAACCGTGGACTGTTGACGAAAGGATCGGTCAATGCACTCTCCATCATTGCAGGGGTTGCATTGATGTGGCTCTACTTGGGAACGCCGATGTAATTCGCCGCCGACTTCATGAACTGGTTCACACTCAGCGTGTCATGCGCCATCGCCACGTCTTCGCCGTGCTGCTCATGGCACTGTTTTTTTCCGGCGTTGCCCTAACATCCGTTCAAGGTGTTGAGAATGTCACCTATGAAGCAGGGTATGTTGAGTGGGAGATGGACATGGAACAACGACTCTATGTCGAGGGTGATGATGCTGAAACCTCCGTCTTGCAACGTGAACGGCCTGATGCAATCTTGGCATTTGCCGAAATCGAACCGACCTCAAACATCGTTCCTATTTTCTCCTTAACTTCTGAACCAATCGTCCATTCGATGAAAGGAACCATCAACATGACGGCCTACTTCAGCGCCTATCTTGTGCCACAATCAGGTTTTGCCCCATCAACAATTTGCAGCAACGCATGGCCCCCTGGCGATGATAAATCAACAACGCTGTACATGACTGTGAGCATTAGTGGAAATACGGTCTATGACGAATCTGTGACGCATATCCTGAACACTTTTGCTTCAAACGATCCACAGAACTTCTCAGGGCCAATTGTAATGATGGATATCGACTTGAATGAAGGTGATACGTTTGCAATTTCATTGAGCGCTCAGCACGCATGTGAAGGGACGACTGCACGCGTCCAATGGGGCGGCTTTGAGACCAATGCTGGTGGCATCATCATGACTGGTAAGGTCTACGAACCATCTGCGAGCATTCGTGTTGACGCATCTCGAAGAGCGCACATCGAATTTTCTCCAACTTTACCATGGGGAGAAAGCGACGTCCTTGTGGATGGAAACGGGGATCCCGCTGTATCATGGGTCTTGCGTGGACCAATGGATGATGACGTGAAAACCAACCGTGACCGCGACATGGTCATGGAGAGTTCCATCGGCAGAATCCGAATGGAACGCAGCCTCGGAAACAATGAGACTGCATGGATTTGGACCGGGAAAGAAGTGCTTCAAAGAGGAACGTCAAATCTTGAAGTTTGTGTCAAGACGTCGAGTGGGGACCCAAATGCTGATTGTCATGCATTCGGCATCATTCGCTTTGAAGTAAAAGGAGAATCCGATGGCTTCGCTAGCTCAGGTTTGTGGCTGAGTTTGACAACAATTGCCTGCTTCCTGGGTTTTGCTTTCAAAGGATTCAATGCAGACCCACCAATACCACTTCCAATTCTCATCGCCTTGTTGATCATGGCACTCCTGATGTTACCGGTTGGCTTCTCTGTATCCAACCTGAATACAGAGGCGCAACTCAACGACAATGCACGCATTATCGATGCTGAATTGAAATCTTCTGGTGCTGAATTCACAACGTTGTCAGAACTCATGGGCGATGCCAATGTTCTCGCCATTGGAGCCATTGCTCCGGGTTCGGAATCGGCTCAAGATCAAGCAAATGAACTCGAATTGTTGCTTGGGCAACGCGATGATGTCGCCGTTGTGCAAATCGTTATTGGAGATGATTCGATGATGAGCGATGTCGATGCTTATCGCTCCACCATCAACAGCAGTTGGCCCATTGTTCTCGATTACAATCGAGAATTTGTTTCAACCACCCCCACCGGGAATGCGGATTCATTGATTCTTGTTGATAGCAGCATGCATGTCACATGGAGCCAGTCGCCGACCGGTGGTGCAAAGGCCATGAACGATGCCATCGAAGGAATTGAGGGCGGTGGCCCTACGAGCCTCATAACCTATTTTTCAGTCCTGTTCCCAACTGGTTTATTCCTCATCTTCCTCGCCCTTCCACGGCAGGGTTGGACAAAACCAGAGGAACCATTGCCTCCTGGGGCTCTTTGGGCAAGCATTGTCATTGCGGGTGGAATAGGTTCTATCATGATTCACCTTCCTGCCTTGCTCGTAAGTCTACTCCCAATAAGCGCATCATTCACCTACATCGTTTCGATCATAATGTTTGTCTGGTTTGCCTTCATGTGTGCTATGACACTACGGCGCGGTTCTCCTTACGAAGCTGACATCATCGGTTCCTTTATCCACAAGATGACTCCTACCTCATTCCAACAGTGGCGTCCGAGAGAAGACATGCAACGCGATGTGTTCCTAGGGGTCTTCATAGGATGGTTGTCTTGGATGGCAGAGCCAAGTCTGGTTGCACAAGGCGTTGGAGCCGCAGCATTGAACGGAGGAATGGGAATCCTCTTTGCGGTTCTTTTACTCCTCGGCAACGTGTTGATTGCTGGAATCACCATTCTTGTCTTACGATTCATTGCCTCATGGGGAGGGCCATTTTCCAACATCTTCGGCCGTATCGGGGCAGATACTTTCGCTCGCTTCATGGGACTTATTTTACTTCCTGTCAGTCTCTGGGCGACCACCAACAGTGTTCTAGCCCTCTTCTCGATCGGTGTGTTCTAGAGAAGCCTTCATGATGGTTGAAGTGAATTCGTTGGAATATGTTTCCACAACAGCCTACCTGGTCCAATTCACGAATCAATTTACTGCAACGTTGCCCGAGGGCATTCGTACTGCGATACGGTCTTGCTCAGGTTTCAAGACATCATGAACGCGGAGAGATTCTTTCCATCGCCTTTCAAATCCAAACGCCATGGATACTTCTTCACCAAACCATCCGTGAAGTGGTTCTTGATTATGTTGAAGACCATGTCAATGGAACCGTGTGGTCGAATGACCTCATACGTTTGCGTTTCAGAATGGATTATGAAAAAGCAATGCACATGAGGAATCGGCTCATCGAGCGAATTCAAGCTCACAATCACCATACATCGTTTCAAAAAAGACAGCCTGAAAAGCACTTGATCGATATGGGGATAGAGACATGCATCACGTTGATTCAACATCCCGAACTCCAGAATCTCCTTGCAGAAGGATCCATCAAACGAATTGAGTTAACGACACCAACACAGTACGGAAGATGGAAGATCTACTCCGCTCCTGATTTCGTACATCATGGCCCAAAAGGCAACTCATTGATTAAACTCAATCTGTACGGCCGATCTTCCAGAAACAATCGAGAACGACAAGCAGCATTGACTCGATTGTATGGGAATCATGATTCAACCGTCGTATTGTTTTCATTGAAGGAGAGAAAGTGGATTGTCAACAGAATAACACCCATGAACGATCAAGTCCAAGAATCCCTCAACCTTGTTGCAAACGATGTTGAGAAAATGGAGTCGATTCTCTCACAAGTTGGAAGAAACAACGACTTGAGCATGATTCCTTTAGCAGATTCATACCGTTCCTGCATGCATTGCAACGTTCGATTCCTTTGCCCATCTCAGCATGGCCTCGAGAAAGCCAAGGCTGAACAAAGAACGCTCATGTGTCAATAACGGGATTTCCTTCGTCGCTTCATTTATATAGTCTCGATGATATATTACAATACTACCCGTGGCGATTCTATGCAGTAACGACCCCTGAAATCCGGTGAATTCGGACTACCTTTGGCGGAGACGCTCCGACGTCTCTGCATTGGATTCAGGGGTAATGTATTATGAGTAGTAATAAGAAAAAAATTGGACGTAAGACACGGAAGAATCGACGGAATCGTGAACTTAAATTCGTCAGGGTACCAATTCTCGACGAGAGCGGTAAGAAGATTGGCGAACGAGAGGCTCAGGTTCCACTTGACTTCAAGACGGAACAGACTGAAGTTCATCGTACAGATGCAACGGTCATCAACAACCCTCCTAAGGAGCACCAACCATGTTGTACATCGCAAGATGCCATCGATCGGAAAAACCAATCGATGCTTAGGGAAATCCGAAACTGGCCAGTTCGACGAGAGTGGAACAACCGTACTGGTCAGTACGAGGTTGTCATACCACCGGGTTTCCGAAGTAAACATTGGAAACACATGGGTCACTTTCTTCAGTTTCTGGACACTCTAAAGTAATCCAGAACTTGCACAAAAAGGCCGCCGAAAGCCTTGGATTCGGCCCCATTCAGCGTAAGCCATAGGCGATACTCTAAGGGCTGCTTTGTCAAGCAAAGCCCATGGAAAAGGGTGTTCAGCGTCAATACGCTCCCACATCGATCTGTTTTGGATGCGGTCCAGCAAACCACAAAGGATTGCAAATCGATTCCTATCGCAAAGGCGATGGATTGGAGTTGAAGTTTACACCCTCTGAGGAACATCAAGCCTTTCCTGGAATGGTCAATGGTGGAATCATTGGCACACTTCTCGACTGCCACGGGAATTGGGCTGCTGCGATTGCCCTCATGGACGAGCATGGGCTCGATGAACCACCATGCACTGTTACCGCATCTTACTCCGTATCGTTGCGACGACCTACACCAATTGGAACTGAATTGCATGTCGAAGCATATCCAGAAGAGATCGGTGAGGACAGAGTCCATGTTCGAATGGAACTGAAAGCTGATGACAAGGTCTGTGCAACTGGCAAAGGGTTGTTTGTAGCTGTCAAAGAAGGCCACCCTGCTTATCATCGCTGGAATTGAGGTACAAGCATGGCCAAACCATCCAAGCAGCAATCAATTGTCCTCAGCCGATTGAAAGATGAAGTTCTTGAACAAATGAAAACAATCGGATTCGAGAACGAGTCTCGTTTGAATTCACTCAACACGATACCCCTAGCAGTCTTGCGACGCAATGCAACGCAGCGTCACGGCGTGACTCGATTTCGACGTGGTGCAAACGCATCGGAATTGAAAACTGAGGATGTAGAGACCGTCGATCTACACCCTATGTTGCTAGAACCTTCGTGGCATGATTATGCTCGATTCGTGCTGTATCATGAGTACTTACACGCACTTGGAAATCGTTTCCATGATGCTGCATTTCGACGACTTGAACAGTTGTGGCCTCATGATGGAGCGGAACGTGGTCGTGATTTTACCCAATTTCTACGTCAAAGGACTGCAACATGGTTGTGGGTGTGTACAACCTGTGACAAGAAGTATCCACGAAAACGAAGAGCGAACGGGCGTTTCCGATGCAGAGCGTGCTCAACCACGCTCGTCGACGTCATGAACACGCAGGAAGCAAACTAAACAAGTCATCATATCTCGGACAAACGAGGTCAATCTATGAAGAAGAGAACGGGATGTTTTTTCATCGTTGTTCTTCTTTGTATGCTTGCTCTTCCAGCAAGCGGTTCGCTCACCGATCAAGAAAACGGGGGCACGCTGTATTTCTCCTGTGAATCGGATGACAATTGTCAACTCACGCCTGTTCCAATCGGAGAAGAAATCATCTCTGGCTCAGTCCAAGCCAATCCTCTGATGCCAGAATCGGTTGCTATCGAGTTTGAGATGATACCTGCACAAACAGAGTTAGCCGTCCTTCCTGAAACACTCGATGAGTTGTTCATCGATTTGCGAGTTCAGGGCGATGCTGCAGGCGTGTACACACCCGAAATGGACGTCAAACTCATCATCGGCTCAAGTGTCACGGACCTCGAATCAGAAGATTCAGCCCTTCCGAGCATTGGTGGAGGAACAGGTCATCGATGGGAAGATACAGCATTGAATCTTGACAACGGACGTCTCTTGTGGCCAGGAGATGCCGTTCGTGCACGAATTGTTTTCACCGTTGATCGCCCCTCAACTTGGGAGTTGCATCTTCGAGGCGCATCGTTTCTAAAACTCGACATTGCTTGGTCAGAAAACGTTGCTGCTAAGGATGTGGACGAACCTTCGAGTGCACTGCAACCCAAATCAACCTCACTCGAAGATGTTCACTATGGAGCACTTGTAGGCGATGATAGCGATTGTTGGTCGTTCAACGTTGAAGTGAATGAAATCATGCGGATTCTTATCCAGTGGGAGGACGTACCGCTCGAATTGCAGCAAAGCAACGGCATCCATCGCTTGAGAACATCCGGTGGGTTGCAAGTCGCTGCCCCAGAAGTCATCACCAAAGCAGAAGGTGATGAAATTCTCACGAATTACCGCTGGCGAGCACTTGAACCTGGTGACTATGTCTTCTGTTTGAATGGTCAAATCGATCGGTTTCAACCCTACATTTGGAGCGGTGTCTACGCTGTAGAGAGTTCAGGTCCAACGGATGCTTCCGAATTCGAAGGGAAGGTTTCCTATGAGGCCCAATTCTTTGATTTCTCAACTGGAAAAACAGAGGATTTGTCGCAGCAAAATGGAGTTTTGTTGTTCCCAGTCATCGGATTCTTCATCTTCTTTGCAGCTCAGTTTACTCGTTCAACAACGTCCACTCGTCTACGATCCTTTGTTTTCGTTCCTGCCATTGTACTGCTCTTCTTGAGCGGTATTGTTAGCCCCCTGTGGACGATGGCCGACGAATCGCAATCTGACTCAGAATGGTCCTTGGAGACACTCCTTGACGAGCGAGTCAAACAACTCTGGGATGTTTCGAGCCCTGCGACACCTGAGGCGACCATGATCGAACACGTAGGTGCGACCTTTGGTATTCGTAATGGTGAAGATTTGAGACTCTGGCTGAACATTGAATCGGCATACGAACGAGAAGATGGACGCTGGCAACTCATCGTCGATGGACTTGACGATGTGAGAATTGACCAGCTTGTCTTCGATCAGATTTCTGAATCCCGCAACGGTAGAATCACAGACGGTCTCGATGAACAAATCGTCACATTCTCCATTATCGCAACCCGTGCATTGCTCCTCGATTTGATGATGTTGGAAGCATTGCTTGTTGTCGACGAACAACCATCAAACTCAATCCACCACATTGATACTGCGATGATTTCGACCTCTTCGTTTGGATCCTTATCGTCACCAACATGGGCCACCCGCCCCGCAGGTATCGATGATGGTTCTTGGAAGCGCTTGCAGACTTCGCTCTATCCTGAACGAATAACGGTAACCTTGTGCGATTGTGAACTTGATCTGTTGGACCTCCAAGTCGAATATTCGAATCAATTTGATGCTGAAGACACGCCCTCGTTCGATGCACTAAGAACGACCAGTGGCATCATTCCTTACGCTGGAATCGTCACAATCGTCTCGATTCTTGTTTGTCTAACCATCATCATCAATGAAGAGCAGCGACGTAGGAAAGCGAAACAGTTGGCTGAAGCTTATGCTTCAAGCAGTACAATTTGGACATCACTCTTCTGAAGATGCCTTCTTGGCTTTCTTAGAAATGTCTTCGGCTTCCTCATCGCTGATGCCAAGTGCACTTTGGAATTGCTTCAACTCAGCCAGTTCTTCTTCGGTGATGATACCGTCATCCCAAGCCTCTTCGTAGGCTTTCGTGAGGAATTCCTTGTAAGCATCTGGGTTGAGTAGAACATCACGAATCAATCCATGGTCAATGCTGCCGCCGGATGAAGAAGATGCACTCAATTCCATCATTGCAGCAGAACGACGCATCTCTTTGACGGCCATGTCTTTCAGACCATGGCCAGCCCAAACGGCGCCTGCAGCAACCACAGACGCTGCAAACCAGCGCATGAGGTCAGGATCGACAAGTTCGCCAGGAGTCACAAGGTGAAACAATCCGAGGACTGCCATTGCTGCACCACACATCACCTCGAACCAGTCGTTGAGATCCGGTTCATCCGAAAACACAGAGAGGCGTTGTTCAATCAGGAGTTCAGTCTGTTCGTCCATGTACTTCGTATCGACTGGAAGGACTTAGGCGTGTCGGCAGCCAAGAAGAAGCGCATTCCTTTTCAGCCGTTGGCGTAACCTACGGTTATGGGCGAGGAGGAAAGGTCGATTCACAACCTTTCTTTACCGAAGAAAGCCATCGATTTTTTTGAATCAGAATGGGGCATTAAACGGCTCCACCCACCTCAATTTGAGGCGATGGGGCCCTTGTTCGATCAACACAATATCTTGCTAGCCATTCCAACTGCATCAGGTAAGTCGCTTGTTGCTTACATAGCGATTCTCAATCAACTGCTCAATCACAACCCGGGCTCTCGGGCGGTCTACATCGTACCGCTCAAAGCGCTTGCAAGTGAGAAATTCGAGGAGCTGAAGGAAATTGGTCAACACCTTGGATTGAAAATTGGCCTTGGCATTGGTGATGCAACATCTGAAGCGAAGAACATCGATGACTCCGACATCCTCATTTGTACATCCGAGAAACTCGACTCCTTGATGCGTAGCCGCTCTGAACTGATGAGCAATGTGTCGGTTGTGGTTGCGGATGAATTTCATTTGTTGCATGATGCGAGTCGTGGGCCAACGCTTGAGATCAATCTCACTCGATTGCGAACTTTGCGACCGAATGCACAGTTGATTGCATTGTCAGCAACCGTTGGAAACTGTGAGATTCTTGCCAAATGGCTTGACGCTACCTTGGTTCAATCCGATTGGCGTCCTGTCGATCTTGAGTACGCTACACTCCACGATCGTCATTTGGAACCTCGTAAAATCCAGTCATCCTCACTTGATTCAAGTCAGAATGTTTTGTCGCCCCCACGCCACCTCGAGGGCCCGATGAGCCACCCTGCTTGGATCGTGGTTCAAGATACAATCGAACAAGGTGGTCAAGTTCTCGTCTTCGTTGGAACTCGCCGCAGCGCTCAGTCTGAAGCTAAGAAACTCTCAGAACGCGTTAAGAAACGGTTTGCAAAGGAACAGCCGGAACGATTGTTGGAACTTGAACAAGTTGCTGAATCGCTCGAAGGGCGTTCACAAACAAGCATGGGTGAACTGCTCGCAAACTGCATTCGTGGCGGAGTAGCCTTCCACCATGCTGGACTAACACACCGCCAACGCCAGAGCATTGAATCGGCTTTCAAACAAGGCCTTCTTCTCGCACTGTGCGCAACACCAACGCTTGCTGCAGGCGTGAATCTTCCTGCTCGACGCGTCTTGGTTCGCGACATCAAACGTTGGGACGATGGAATGAGCAGACCACTCCCTGTCATGGAAGTACACCAGATGCTCGGTCGAGCTGGTCGTCCACGGTACGATCCGGTTGGAGAAGCATGGGTGCTTTGCAAAGGAACGGACGGTTGGCAGGTCGCCGATGAGGTGAGTGAACGCTACTTTTTCGGACCCATTGAAGACATATCATCCAAACTTTCTGCTGAACCAGCAATGCGTATGCATCTCTTGTCCTGCGTTGCAACGGGTGGATTGCTCCATCGAGATTCCATTGGTTCGTTTTTCGATGCCACCTTCCTTGGAACCACCATGCCAACCAACCAACTTCAAGAGCGACTCGATTCAATGCTCGATTGGCTGGTTGAGGAACGCTTTTTGCGACGCTTGGGCGTGGATGAATCCTACGAGGCTCGCCGACAAGACAAGGTCATCGATGAGAATGAAACTTGGGATGATGATGTTCCTGTGTGGGTCAATGTTGCCCAAGAATCCGGCGGCGTTACCCTTCGAGAGGAGCGACAAGTCAAATCTGCTCCGTCATCCCATGCAACGCCTTCCTTGGGGTTCGTTTCAGCCACGTCACTCAACAGTGTAGGAGGTTGGAGTGATGCATCAGGCGAACCACCATCGATGAAATACGAAGCAACACCAATCGGTGAGCGTGTTGCTCAGTTGTATCTTGATCCGCTCTCGGCTTCGATACTCCGAACAGGGATGCGCCGTGCCGTTCGTCGCATGGTACGGAAAGATGGACCTGTGAGCTCCTTTGGATTAACGCATTTGGCATGCAGCACACCTGACTTTGCCTCACTCTGGGCCAAAACAGCGGATCTCACCATCGGTTCTGATTTGCAACTCAAAGCCGCATCGGTCGAAGATGAGCTCCTTTACGACATCCCATACGAAGAACGCCATCTCGGACTTGTCAAATCCGCATGGTGTCTTGAGCACTGGTTCGAAGAAGAAACCATGCGTGAGATCGAAAAGCAACTCGATGTCTCCCCAGGAGATGTCCATCACCGTGTTGATTTGATGGATTGGCTGTTGTATGCAGGTCGTGAAATACTCCTTAACGACGACGTTTTCGCTGATGAACACATGCCTGTTCTTGCTCAATTGTCATCCGAATTGGACACACTTCGCCAACGTGTTCGGCACGGTTGCAAATCGGATTTGTTGAACTTGGTCAAAATCCGTCACGTCGGCCGGCAGCGTGCTCGTTCGCTTGCCTCTATTGGAATTCGAACACCAAAAGATGTACTGGCTATGACCCACAACGATCAGCAAAAGGTCGCATCATGGAGAGGTTGGGGTCCGAAGTTGGTCAACAACATCATGACTGAGGTCAAGAAGGTCGTTCAGCGAGAGCATGGAACTGCTCCGGTCAAGAAACGAAGCGACGATATGCCACTCGATGGCGAAGATTTGGCGTAGAGTTGATGAGGCATGTCGATGCAGGGCGTCGCAATGTGGGAGACGTTTCCTTGTTGGTCTTGGACGAGCAACGAGCCATTGGAATTGAAATCCTTTGTGCAATCCTTCCAAGCGATTGTTCCCAATCAACGCTGGGTCTTTTGTCGCTCTGATGTTGCTCAAACGTCACGTCAATTGTGGACTGCTACAACGGTCAGCAATCGAAATACAGAGCGAGGAACTGCACAAGCTCGAACCCTTGATGCTGAGTTTTTACGAGTGTTAGCGGGTACGCACAACGTATCGGAAGCCTTCAAGCGAGCCGGTTTACAGAACAAGTCAACATCTGGTTGGTTGCTCCATATTCCCGATCAAACAACTTCGATGGATTCAGAAACCATTGATCAAGAAGCCAACGAACTTCTCAATGGGCTCGGCCTTTCCAAAACTTCGGAATCCTTAGAAATCAATCTCGATGGAGCGAAGAACCTCGGAATTACGCTCGATGAAACCATCGATGCAAGCCGTATTGAAGCATCGTTGATTGGTCACATCCTCCTAGCAGATGTGAGCAGTTCGCAGTAAATCAAGCCGAATCCCTTCGCTTGACCCAATCATAAAACGCATGCATGATTGGACTCAGTTGTTTTCCATATTCAGAAATCGCATATTCATGTGTCTTCGATTCTTCTCTCGTCTTGGTGCGCTCAACGAGCTCAAACTCAATCAATTCACCAAGGCGGCGAGAAACTGTGGTTGACGATGCATCGACTCGATCTTTGATTTCAGAGAAGCGCAATGGCCGGTTTTTTTGATCAAGGATCATCAAAATGTGCAAGGATTTTGACTTCGTCAATTGCTCAAGAAGCGCATCGACCCGCCCGTAAAGCGGGTCGCAGTTTGCATTGGGTTCTCCGCTCACAGTGAACATACCGCATAGGACGTTCTTAATTCAAAGGTTACAGTCTTGATACCAAGAGTAACAGTGCCGTTACAGATTATTTATGATAGGAGTGGTGTAAGTCGTCACA
>JBMYJV010000020.1:0-13290 GCA_049594755.1 Candidatus Poseidoniaceae archaeon | reverse complement strand
AGTTCCTATTCGGACTCTTCATTCACGAGAACGGGGAGTCGTTTCGCAGCCTGTGAATCCAAGTTGGCCAATGCATCGTGGATGGCTTGTATGTATTCGCAAGCAACGGCAGACTCTCCTCCCTCCCGGTCGAGATACGACTTCCAGTTCTGAGCTTCCTCATCTTGACCGAGGAAGACGTGTATTCGGTGCAAGGCGACGTATGCCATAGGATTCAGGTGCTCTTCATCCGCATCCCACCCCTTTTCGAAACATTCGATAGCCCCATTTCGTCCTGTCAATCGACCTTGCATGAGTGCAACCATTCCTGCTTGAGACCAAGCCCTTGGAAGTTTGCCGATCAGCAAACCACGGAAAATGAGCCACGTTTCACCACCGCCCAATACAACGATGGTGAGGAATCCTGCCCATTGTTCAACTGTTGAGAGTTCATCCCACGTTGAAACCATGAGGCCGACAACACCAACACAGAACATCATTCCTGAGTAGGGCGCTACGAGAACGTCTCGTTGGGTTTGCGCAAGTTGGTAGACACCCGCAACCAAACCAAATCCACCGAGCCCGGACAGCATGACGAAATGTGCAAAAATGGTCATCGGCTTTGGCGCTGCCTGACCGATTAAAACCAGGGTTGCAAGCATAAGAACAAGCCATCCAAAGCGAGCACTTGGACGGGGAAATGGTTGATTCTTACTGTTGTAGACAAGAGCAAGTCCGATGAAAAACTCGAATGCGATGAGAATCCATCGCAGACTTGCTTCATCGCTGAATGGGACCGCCATGGCCATTCCTCCATCTTTCTGTTGATTAGGATTCGCTCAAGCCTTGTGATACGATGTTCCTTTGATTATTTGGAATGCCCGGTACAATTGCTCAAGGAACAACACTGCAGCAAACTCGTGTGGGAACGTCATTTCAGACAGTGAGATTCGAGGCAAGTGTTGTCCAAGGTTACTCCAGCCTTCTGCAGGACCAATCGCAACGTGTGTGTCGGATGCCTGAAGCGTCCAAGTTTGAACCTTCTTGGAAAAATCAACCGAGGTGAAGGTTTCGCCTCGTTCATCGAGAAGGAGCAATTGCCCATTCATCGATTCAAGTTTTGAAAGGTACTTTGGCAATGCATCGTTGTGGACATGCACGCTGATTCCAGCGTTCTGCAGTCGTGCTTGATAGGATTCTGCTAAGGCTTTGAGAGATGAATCCTTCAGTTTTCCGTGGAGGTGGAGATGGATTCGTCCCATGGTTGGTCGAATGCCTTCTTGTTTTTCATCTTCATGCGAAAGATGAAAACGTAGGTGCGAAAACAGACCTCATGGGTTGGTGGCCGTTCGGTAAGAAATCATCAACCAGACATCGAATCGATGATCCTCTTCGCAAAGACACGCGACAATGGCTCTCAGAACTTCGGGATGTTTGCGAGATGAATTTTGACAATCCAGAAGGTGCTCGTCGAGAGATACGTCAAATGCAAGTTAATTGGCATCAAGCCTTCACTGAAGGTATACTGCCCGAGTACAACAGAGAAGGGCTTGAAAGTCGAGCCTATCGCTTGCTTGCCTGCGCAGACGATGAGTGGATGGAATGGTTGGACAATGAAGAGTTTTGGAAACCTGGTTGGCGACCTGACCAAGACGCTAACGAGGATTGAAGAAGGACGCTCAGGTGGAGTCAACCATGAGCCAAGCAACGTTGCACGTGTTGCAAACGTGTCCCTTCTCATGGAAGGTACGTGGACTCATCGAGCATCTTGGACTCGATGTGGAAGAAATCCAAGTGAACGCAATGCGTACCAAGAAGGAGCTCTCGTTTACAGATGGGTGGAATAAGGTCCCCGTCTTCACTGACGGTGACGGAGAAGTTGTCGTTGATTCGACCCCGATCATGAACTACATCGATGAGAAATACAACAAATCGACGCTCTCAAGCGAGCAGGGTAACGATCGATACGATACAATGCTCGCCCATGTTGATGAAGCCTGGAAACGAGCCACGATACCCATCCTCTACGGTTCGCTTGGTGCTGCTTTGAGCACAACTCGACGTGTATCAAAATTGGAAAAATTTGGATTCATTTCAAGAAGGCTCTACGCATGGGCAGGTTTCCCCATCATGTGGGGAATCATTGCTCGAAAGCGGGTCAAGAAAGATGGACGAACGCCGAAGAAACTCTGGCACGATTTGCTAACGGAATACACCGCCTCCTTCGACGGACAATCCTACTTTGGAGGAAAAACCCCTAATCTCGTTGATTTTGCTGCCTTCGGTTACATGCGATCGATTTCTCCTTTCAAGCAGTTCAAACTCCTCGAAGAACATGAGATGGGCATGAAGTGGTACAGATTGATGGAACAGCAGCTGAAGTGATTTTGTGGAAAACATCAATCTCAATGGTTTGGAATTCATCCCCATCGCCTCGGGTAGTTCATGGCTTGGGAGCGATCGTGGAGGTTGGATTTACGCAAGTCAGCGGCCTCGATATGAGGTTCGATTACCTTCCTTCTACATCCTTCAACATCCATTAACGCGTGGTCAAATTGCAATGCTGCTGGGAGAGTCAGATTCACCAGAAAGTGCTAGTGAACCGATGACTGGCCTCACAATCAATGAGATTGAATCTCTGCAGGCGACGGTTCAGTCAACCCTCGAATCGACCGAAACGGAGCAATCACTGGAAGTACGATTACCATCGTTTCCTGAGTGGAGTCACGCATTTTCCAACATTGAACTTGAACCTGGTGTTGTCGAAATTCTCAGCGATGCTGCTGCAACGAGTCATCGTGGAGGCATGATGGACGGACGACCACGCCCCGTTGAAACCGATGGCCCGCTCCAGCATCATCGACTTGCTGTTGAAATGCATCCTCGAAAAAAAGGAACGCATGCAACATCGAACATTCCAGTCGACCGCCCGCTTCCAAACACTGTGGTACGATTTGTCCTCTCTCCGCCTCGAGTCGAACCTGCGCGTCGTGTTCCAATGAGTGCTGATGTTCTCGGCAACCTCCGTACTGAAATCATCTGGACAACGTTGCTCGGAATCATCCCTTCCTTCCTCATTCCAGTTCTGCGCGGCTTCGGATCGTATGCCCTCGATGGTTGGGCCAATCTCTTGTTCGGGGGGCTTGTTGCTGGATTTGTTACAGGTGCCATTTGGCGTCCACGTCGACCATCAATACCGTACGAAGATGGTGTTCAAGAATCGGATGGATTGCTCGCCAACGTTTCCCAATAGGAGTCTTTTCGCATCGAATCTGCGACGCAAATCGCTGCCATGTTGACGATGTGTCGTACACCATCTTGGCGAGCTACGAGTTGAACTGGGTGTTTCATTCCCTCGAGAATCGGGCCTGTCATTTCAGCATCTGCAAGTTGTTCAAGCATCTTGTACACGATGTTCGCTGAGGCTAGGTTTGGTAGGACCAAAACGTTAGCAGGACCTGTAAATTCCATGAATGGGTATTCCTTCTGAACGTTTGAATCGAGCGCAGTATCCGCTTGCATCGGGCCATCAATGACCAGTGTTGGATCGAGAATACGAGCCATTTCAACCGCTTCTTCAATTCGGTCACTCCGCTGCGCACGGGTGCTTCCGAAATTGGAAAACGAAAGCATGGCAACCTTCGGATCGACACCGAACCGACGAGCAACCTTGGCCGTTTGAACAGCAATTTCTGCAAGTGTTCTGCTGTCCGGGTATACATTCACAGTTGCATCAGCAAGGAACAGAATCTTTCCTTTGATGGTGACCATGTAACAGCCAATGAGGCAATGAGCATCATCCGAGGCGCCGATGGTTTCCAACACTGGGCGAAGTACATCGCTGTAATTTCGACTCACACCGCCAACGAATCCGTCTGCATCTCCTGCTTCAACCATTTGACTTGCGAAATAAGGTCGGCTTTTGAGCAATCGTGCAGCATCGACCTTTGTCACACCTTTTCGCTTTCGTCGCTCAAACAATGCATCCGTGTAAGCACCTTTGCGGCGTTCATCGAAACGAGGGTCATAGCATTCGTAATCGAAGTTGAAATGCATCTCTTCCATCATTCGAGCAATTCGGTCGATTGGACCTAACAAGATTGGTTTGCAGATTTTCTGTTCAGCCAACTGAGCCGCTGCGCGAATAACCTTCTCATTGTCACCCTCTGGGAACACAATACGCTTGTTTCGACGACGAACTTGATTGATGATGCTGCGCATGATCGAATAGGTCATGCCCAAGCGGGCTTCAAGATCCTCTCGGTACGATTGGAGTGAGAATTCCTCGGGCGTCACCGATGCGATTCCTTCTTCGACAGCAGCCTGAGCAACGGCAGAAGCTTCCCAGATGAGAACTCGACGATCAAATGGTTTCGGGATGATGTACTCTGGCCCATACTCCATAGTGGCGCCATCGTATGCTGCAGAAATGTAATCTGGAACGGGTTCCTTTGCAAGTTCTGCAAGCGAACGTGTTGCTGCCATTTTCATGTTCTGTGTAATATCGCGGGCTCGTACATCGAGCGCTCCACGGAAGATGTAAGGGAATCCGAGAACGTTGTTGACTTGATTGGGGTAATCTGAGCGTCCAGTTGCAATGATGGCATCGTTCCTCACCTCAAGAATTTCCTCAGGCATAATCTCTGGCGTTGGGTTTGCAAGAGCAAACACGATTGGTTTGTCCGCCATTGCAGCAACCATCTCTTGCGTGACGAGTCCACCTTTGGACAAACCGAGGAGCACGTCTGCTCCATTCATCGCATCGAGAAGTTGTCCATCATCGCAATCAACTGCAAACTTTGCCTTGTATTGATTCAGTTCGCCTCGATCGAGACGTCCTTTTGTGATGATGCCTTGGGAGTCGACCATCTTGATGTTTGAACGCTGAACGCCAAGTGCGACGTAGTGTTCTGCACATGCAAACGCAGATGCACCTGCTCCTACAACAACAACCGAAATCTCATCCAGTTTCTTCTCCTGAAGTTCAACAGCATTCAACAGTGCTGCACCCGAAATGATGGCAGTACCATGCTGATCGTCGTGCATGACTGGAATATCCGTTGCTTCTGCGATTCTGCGCTCGATTTCGAAGCATTCTGGAGCTTTGATGTCTTCAAGATTGATGCCTCCAAACGTCTTGGAAATGTTGACAACGGTCTGAATGAACTCCTCAGGGTCGGTTACATCGATTTCGATATCAAATACATCGATATCTGCAAACGTTTTGAGCAACAACCCCTTTCCTTCCATGACTGGTTTGCTCGCTAGTGCTCCAATGTTACCAAGACCGAGAACGGCTGTACCGTTGGAAATAACAGCGACCAGATTTCCTTTTGATGTGTATCGGTACGCATCTTCTGGACGTTCGGCGATTTCAAGACAAGGGTATGCGACCCCTGGCGAGTATGCAAGAGAAAGTTCGTGTGCTGTGGAATGAGGTTTTGTAGGTACCACCTTGATTTTTCCCTGAGGCGCTTCCTCGTGGTAATCGAGGGCTTCTTTTCGAAGAAGTTGGTCTTTCTTGTCGTCCATTACGTTCCCCTCAGATTGACTTGAACGCATCAATGGTTTGAGTCTTCGCTCGTGATTCCCATCTTTAGCAGGGTTCTGAATGTTGATTGAAACCACCGTTGGCAATGGAAGGACTATGGAGCATGTGTGTTTATCGGTGAACGAGGGAGATATATGCGTTCTCGAATTATTGCGACGATTGGCCCTGCAAGTGATAATGTGGATACGCTAGCAGAAATGATGCAAGCGGGAATGAACATTGCACGACTCAACTATTCGCATGGCGATTTCAATGGCAAGGAACGAACGATTCAGAACATCCGAGATGCGGAAGCAAAAACCGGCACGCACATCGGACTGCTCGCAGATTTACCTGGCCCAAAGCTTCGCTTGGGGCGTTTCGAAGGTGAAGTCGAATTGTTGCGTGGGGAACTCGTTGACCTCCATTGTGGCTATGCTGAAGGTTTACCTCCTCAAAGCACCACCATTCTCGGCGAAATGGTGAAAACTCTACCCGTCGAATGGGATGGATTGTCAAAAGATTTGCAGAAAGGAGACCCTGTCCTGCTTTCGGATGGGCTGATTCGTCTTGAAGTCCTCACTGCACCGGATTTTGAGGGTGAAATCGTTCGATGTCGGGTTGAAGACGGTGGCATTCTAACCGAACGGAAAGGAATCAATGTTCCACGAACGCTGGTGAAACTCCCTGCAGTAGGCCCACACGACTTGGATTGTCTCGACCATGCGCTTTCGCAAAACGTCGATTTCGTTGCCGTCTCGTACGTTCGGAGTGCTGCAGATTTGATTCCCGCCCGTGAACGGATTGAGGCCGCAGGCGTCCACACTTGGATTGTAGCGAAGATCGAACATCCTGCTGCTCTTGAGGATCTCACTGCTATTGTCGAATCTGCTGATGTGGTCATGGTCGCTCGCGGAGATTTAGGCGTTGAGATTCCACTCGAAGAAGTTCCTGCTGCACAAGAGCGAATCGTTTCTGCATGCCTCGAGCGAGGTACGCCTGTTGTTGTTGCAACTCAGATGTTGGAAAGCATGGTCAATCATGCTCGACCAACGCGAGCAGAGGTTACAGATGTTGCAACAGCCATTCGGCAACACGTTAGCGCTGTGATGTTATCCGGTGAAACTGCAAGTGGTCAACATCCTGTCAAAGCTGTTGAAACGATGGCCCGTATTGCTGAGACTGTTGAACAATCGACGGAAGGATTGCCCGATCCTCCTGCACTGGCCGCCTATGTGTCAACTCGTGTAATTGCCGGTGCTGCAATTGAAATCGCACGAGAAACCGATGCAAAGCATCTCATCGTTGGTACTGAACACGGTAATGCAGCACGGTTAATGGCTGCTCATCGACCTCGAATCCCCATCTACGCAATGACAAATCGTATTCGCGCTGCTCGACGTACAACGATTCTTCCCGGAGTCGAATCACTCATCGTTGAGGAACAGTCGCGTGCTCGTTCGACCGTTGCTGAAGCAGTCAAACAGTTGTATGAAATAAAGAAAATTCGCCCTCATGATACGATTGTTGCTATTTCAGGATCGCCAAAAGCAATCTCTGGGAGGACCTCGACCATTCGGCTGCTCTTCATCAATGAGCAAGGCGAATTGTCCGATTTGGAATGATGCTTTGTTCTATCAACGACACAGGGCCTTTATGTAGTGAAGTGATTGCATCATTGCTATGAGCAACCGCTATACCGACCGTCGAGGACCAAAAAAAGCCCTCTTTTTGACCTCGTTGATGCTTCTTGCATCGTGGTCTGCTGTACTCGCGGGTGTGCCGTTTGCCTCTGCTCACGAAGCGGACGATGTGGCCTCATGGCCTCTTTCTGGCTCCAACGATACTGGTTGGGTTCAGTTGGATGCAATCGTGGGCAACGACCCGATTCTCTCCAATCAGGCAACAGCGGATTGGGTTCTCGAATTCGCACCTGGTGCAGAAATTTCGAACGTTTCACTCCAAGTCCATGTCAATGGTTCGAACGGTCTCATGATCAACGAGCCTCTTCTCGTTGCCAACGACATCGGTATCAATCTGTTCGATTGGAGAGGGCTAGGAACTCTAGGCGCATCCGATTCGTTTGATGGAGCAAATCCTTACTCAGACCGACTCTCTCCGAACAGCGCCTCCGGTGCGGGTTGGACCTTGCCATCGGATGCGGACATCACAGAACTAGCCTTTGAAGCCCTAGCACCAGTTGACCCAATCACATCATTCGCACCTGTGAGCATTCCTCTTTACAATGCAGTTCAACATCCAAGCGATGGGCAACTCTACTTGCAGGGCAGCACGTCCATTCTCGTTCTCGATGCGAACAACGATCCTGCAGTTATCGATCTCTACGACTTCGGCGACCTCAATTCTGAGATTGTAAGCATCGCTATTGGGCCGAGTGGTAACATCCATGTCGCCTTCGAAAATGGTATGTTCAAACTGATTTCCCAAAGTGACGGTACAGTAAGCGATGGTCTACCAGATGCTGGCTTTGAAATTGGATTGTTCCAAGTGCTTCCATCGGGCATCTATGTCATGACAAACGATGGCACACTGCTCCAACTTGACGCATCCAATACATGGACCCAGATCGTTTCAGCGACCTCGAACAGTTGGCCTTCATCAACACGAGTCAACGACCTCCACGAGCAGAGCGGAATCCTGTACGCAGCAACCGATAACGGTGTTGGACGCTACGATTTGAACAACAATCAACCCCTTTCCACATGGAGTTCTGCCAACGTCCTCCACAGCAACGATGTCACGAACATGGAATCCGCTGGCAATCAACTTCTCTTCGCATCAAGTGACAGCGGACTTGCACGATACAACTGGAATTCTGGTTTTTGGCTAGCAACATGGAGCGATGCAAATTGGCTGCCATCCAACGTTGTTTCGGGAATCCAATCGCATCAAGACACGCTTCACATCATGAGCGGTGATCAACTGCTCCGTTACAACCTCACGACGGGTGTCTTTGGATCATCCATCCCACTCAACAACGTCAACCTCACTGAATCTGGGTTCAATGCCTTGTTCGCTTGGGAAGCTAACGGGGAACGTGCACCTTCATCGATGATGCATGTTGCAACAGATGGCGGTCGTATCGTTCTGATTGATGCGAGTATGCAGAGTACCGTAACTCGGGAAATTGTTCTCGCAAGTGGCCCATCCGATGCTGCACTCACCGATGCACTCGAACACAACGGTATCCTCTACGTAGCAGGGTATTTCTCAGAAACAGTCGATCGCCTCGATATTGCTTCCTCTGTTTGGCTCACGCCAATTGACATCGGCAATCCAGTCACATCCTTGGCAGCAACTGGAGACACCATCATCGCAGGTACGCTTGAAGACGGGTTGTTCCTTATCGAGAACGGCTCGATTCGGACCAACATTCCTCCCGGAGCGAATCAGGATGCGAGCTCAGAATACATTGTGGATATTGCAGCAGTCGGTGATTGTACGACCACAGCGGGTTGTCAAATCCTCTTTGTTCAAGAATACTCTGCGTTCAGAGCCGATGTAGATTCAACCGCTGTTGGTTCAGCAACCCAGCTCACATCCAATACGCTCCTGACTGGGCAGGTGGCAACCTATGCTGGCGTAGGTTACTGGTCGTCCGATGAAGGACTTCTTCGCTACGATATCGCGAACGATACCTTCCTTGCTGCCTGGGGTTCAACTGGCGTTAATGGTGTCGATAATGCTCCCGTTGCTGTCGTTGGAGATGTCCTCCACATGGGTCTTGCCGGGTACGGTGTCGCTCGAAAGGACCTCTCTACTGGAGAGATTCTCACACCGATCACATCACAGAACAGCATTATGACGTCCAACAACATTTACGCATTGGAAGTGAACGGTAATGATCTTTGGATTGGGACGCAACTTGGGGGATACATCTGGGACGGCTCTTCGATGAGCCAACTCACCACTTCGGGAAGCGATTGGACCCGCCGCCCTTCGCAACACTTTGACTTCGAGTACGATGGTAACTGGATGTATTCTGGAACAAACATCGGTGTTTGTCGGTACTCGCCAAACAACGGAGCCATCGATGATTGTCTCAATGTTTACGATGGTATGCCAAATTGGGCAACCTACGTTGTAGGCGTGAACAGCACTACGGTCTTTGGTGGAACCTTCAGCGGTGTGGGCCTCATTGACAAGAGTAGTTTCACTGTTGATGACGAATGGGAAGCGACCGCATCGACCTCGGACGCTATCGTCGAAGTCATCGATGATGTTGCTTACATCGGACTCACTGGAATTGGTGTGGCTCGCTGGGACATCACAAACAGCGAGTGGTTGACAACATGGACTGAGGACAACGTCCTCGACAATGGAAACGAGATTGTCACGAGCCTCATCGCTGACATTCGACCAGGATACATTTGGGTCGGTGGACGGGACGGTTTCCAGTTGATTGGAACCGCCAACGGAACAGAATTTTACGATATTGAGAAATCAAATTCATTGTACAGTGGAAACGGTGATCCGTTTGACTTGACGATGTATGGCTTCACCATGTACTATCACCAGGGTACGTCTAGCGACAGCATCTATGGAATCGATGTGGCAAACTTCACCTCGATTACACCACTTGATGCAGGGCAGCGTGTTGGAGAGAATGGAGGAGACATTGCTGGATTGAACATTGTTGGTGATATGCTTCTTGCGAGCGTTGTTTCCGGCCAATGGTGGCAACAAGACGGGAGCGGAGGTATCGCTCAGTACAACCTATCAACGAGCACTTGGGGCACATCTGTCCTGCCATCCGGCCAAGTCGATCGGGTCACTGCGTTCGAATCTTCGAGCGGAAATACGTGGATTTCTTGGGGCGAAATTGCACTCGAAGTCTACAGCTCGAGCGGAACCAAACTTGGAACCTGGGACAATTTTGAATTCCCAATTCGAGAGATTATTGAATACGATGGACTCATTCTTTTCGCTACAGAAGATGGGGTTGAGCGGTTTAACGAGACCTCATTCTCGTGGGAATCGACATGGACGCCTGGAAACGGATTGCCAAACAACATGGGCGATTGGGTTGGTGGGCTTTGGACGGATGGAACACACCTCGTTGTTGGATCGGCAACCTTCGCGGGTTGGGGCGGATTCCAACGCGGTATTGTCGGTCATCTTGATGGCTCGACTGGATTATGGTCGACGTTCAACACTGGACAAAACGGTGTGCCAAACGGATACCCTCTTTCGATGAGCGGATGTGGCTCGTATCTCTACATCGGATTGTTCAACAACAATGGCGGTGTCATGTACATGGATTTGAACACCTCTTCTGTGATTGGATCATTCACAACATCTGTCTTGAGCAATGGACGTGTGGCCTCTGTCGCATGCGATGCTGTTGATACACTCTACGTTGGTTACGATGCAGACAATCAAGGCATTTCCAAGTACGATACGATATCTGGAACGTGGCTAGCAAAGATTACGTCTGCATCCAATGGACTTCCAACAGATCCTGTTTGGCTTGATGCAATGGATTTCTCAAATGGCAAACTCATGATCGGCTACGATGATTCGGGCGGATTTGCCATCATTTCAACTCGAGGAACAATTACAGGACAAGCAAGTGTACAACAGGTTGGAACACCGGTTACATCCATTAAGCATACAGGGACAGAATGGTTAATCGGACAAGCAGGTGAAGCGAGTGGTTACTCTCGCGTTGACAAATTGGGCACATCTGGCTTGTACACTGCGTTCGAACTTCCGGCGCTTGTCAGTGGAAACATTCCTTCCATGGTATCGGACGGTTCTAAGATTTGGGTTGGTACAGAATCATCCTCTGGGGGCCAAGGAAACGGAGGAGGGCAAGGTACAGCCGGCATTCTCCAAGGTTCGTTCAACTCGAGTGGTGGTATCGATTGGGAGGAAGGCTGGTCCTTCCCATTCTCAACAACCATTGGTGGCATGCTGATGGATGGAACCACCATCTACATCTCAACATCTGGGAATGGTCTCTACGTCCTGGATACGACGACAGGAACGCTCCAACGACAAACTGGATCCATCCATAACAGTCTTGGAGGTTTAGACATGCATCAAGCCAATGGGGTTTCTACACTTTACGTCGGATTACTGGGGACCTTCTCCACTGCTGCTGGTGTACAAACGTACGATGTAGCAACACAGCAGTTTGGGGCAGGACAGTTGCTTTCCGGACTCCCTTCCGATAACATCCAAGGTTTTGCTGTGTCGAATGACCACGTTTACGTTGCAACACAAAACGGAATTGGTCGCTGGAACATGTCTGCAAACGATTGGGACAACCCGCTTACGACGGCAGATGGCCTCCCTTCTTCGAACATTGAAGATATCAAATTCATTTCAAACACACTCTACATCGCATCCGGAAGTGGTCTGACACAATACATCCCAACCACAGGAGCGATAACGACCAACACAAGCGCAGATGGATTGCTTGGAAACTCTGTATGGTCGATTGAAACCTATTCGCCTCCAAGCGCAAATCAAGCTGTGCAACTTGTTCTTGGACACGATGGGGCTGGTTCAGAGCGTCCAGGAGTCACAATGGTCGATTCCTCTTCAAACGGCGTGATTTCAACGCACCGATTCGATCAACTTCCTTCAAACTACGTCACTGCAGTCGCATCCGATTATGCAGGCGTGCACATTGCTACCGATGTGGGGCCATTGATTCACTACGATGGGTTGTCGAACGAGTTTGAAGACGGTTTGTCAAGTTCACAAATCTCATCATGGCCCATCTACAGGATGAGCAGTGATGGAACCCATCTCATGGTGATGGGGTTGAACGCAATGACCATCGTTGAAGCGCATACAACTTCGCACTCAAGCGTCAAGTCAGCCATTGTGCAAAATCCAACCAACGTTGCTGTCGGCTCAAGTGGTTTCTGGTTAACGACCAGTGATGCTGGACTACGCGGTTGGACTCCAGCTACGGCCTTCGACGAGATGGAGAGTCAAACTTCTCGTTATGCGAATCCACTTAACATTGGCTTCAATTCTGAATACATGGAAATCACCAACATGACCCATCCTGGGTTTAGCATCAATCTGGTTACTGTAGATGCTCCTGTTTCGTTGAACAGCTCGATTGGCCAACCTGGCGTGCATGGTCTCTTGTTCCAAACGGTGCCACTCATCATGACCTCGCCCGTATCGAATGCGGCAGTCTGGGCAAAGTCGACCATACTACGGTACGACGCAGTGCTTGAACTCGACAACAGCACTGGTGTTGAGGATGGTCTTCAACTCGCCATCAACAATGGACAACTCATCAATGGTACTCGCTTTGTTCCAATCAAGCTGATTTCACCAACGAACGGTTCGATTGAAGTTCGCTTGACGTACGACTGGGTTCGATTGGATACGCCTGTCGAAATCGCTGACATGTACGATCGTCCCGATGACGCTGGAGGCGCTCTCACGGTCGAATGGACATTGGTCCACGATCCTGATTTCAGCCGATATCTCGTCTATGTGAGCGACCAACCTTGGACTGCGCTTCCAACCGATATCGATCTTGTTGGCAGAATCATCGACAAGTCCGAGTCAATTCACAGCCGATTGAAAGCCGATGTCACAACTGCTAATGGTGTTCCTTTGGTTGACGGAGTCGAATACTACGCCCTCGTTGTGGTTGAATACAACAACGGAAGATATGGTCTACCGAGCCAAGTTTTCGGGCCCGTCACAACAAGCAACGAAGTCCCAACACCACCTGAATGGGCATCTGCTCAACCACTAAGCGGCGGTGTTGCTGGCGACTTGGA
>JBMYJV010000019.1:11554-14046 GCA_049594755.1 Candidatus Poseidoniaceae archaeon | reverse complement strand
TCAGCAACTTAAGGTGAGGCTATGGAAAAAATCAATTTGGATGAAAAATTTGCTTTGTTCAATGAACACTGGACACCAAAAATCATCAGTGAGTTGAACGATTATCAAATCAAGATTGCCAAAGTTGACGGTGATTTTGTGTGGCACAATCACTCGGATACGGATGAATTCTTTCTGGTCATCGAAGGAACGCTGTTCATTGAATTTGAATCCGAAACGATGCAGTTGAATGCTGGAGAGATGTACGTTGTACCAAAAGGTGTACAACATCGTCCTTATGCCAAAGAAGAATGCAAAATCATGCTGATTGAACCTCGTGGTGTTGTCAATACGGGAGAGGCTGAGAGCGAATTAACCGCATCCAACGATGTTTGGATTTGAGGCTTCATTCTTCCTCATTTTTTGGTTCATATTCGGGTTCCAATCCAAACTCCGATTCCTTTTCTTCCAAAGCGTTTCGAAGAACAAGTCCGTGATAGACCTTGACTTTTCGTTCTTTGACCATTTCATTGATGACCTTCTCAAGTTCAGCAAGTTCGCTTACTGTCGATGATTCCTCAATCTTCTTCAAGCAATTCTTGAATTCTCCGCGGCGGGCAAAGAAAATCGCAAAATAGATTGGAACAAGAAGAAGTGGAATCACAAGTTCTTCAAACACAATCTCGCTAAGTGCTGAGAGAGAGATTTCAAAACTTTCAGGATCGTATTCTGTCGTAAACGAGTCACCACTAAGCCCACCTCGATAGAAGAAACCCGAATTCACGCCCAAGTACATGTTGAACGGCGTGGAATCAGAATCAAAGACGCCCGAACCTCTGTCGAGTTCGACATCATCTGGCCATCCATCGTTGTCGTTGTCATCATCGAGAACATCAGGCAATGTGTCTTTGTCTGAATCAAGAGGTGTTGACGCTGCGTTGTACGGGTCGTAGAGGATGGTTCCCGAGGAAGCTGCACGTTCCATCTCATTTCGGATACCATCGCCATCTGCATCATCATCGTACTCATCTGGCATGAAATCGCCATCGATGTCTGAGCAACCTTTCAGCCGAATCTTACTCTTCCCGTAGATGAATGGACAGTTGTCAGATAGCGAATGCAGTCCTTGGTCTGCATATCCGTCGCCATCGGAATCCGACCAAATGCCTGCGTCCTCTGGCCACACATCAACATCGTCGTTGGAACCATCACCATCCATGTCAGGGTCTACAACATCACCGAGCCCGTCTCCATCGAGATCACGATGCTCGGAAGCATTTTGTGGAAAAGCATCTGCACCCATCGATTCGTTCCAATGATCGTCTGGGTCGGACCAACCATCACCATCCGTATCGAGACAGCCAACTCGATCTTCGGTCGAGTCACCCGCCGTACATTCGTACGATGTATCTTCAGCATGAACAATAGGAAGAACCAAGCATAAAACAACGAGACCAACCAGCAGCACCCGTTGTTTCATGTCTCATACTATGGCCTGCTGTATTTGGGTTTTTGCAAGACCGGGAAACAAAACATTTCAATAGCACTGGATGGAGAAAGATATATGATGAAATCGAATCTTACCATTTTTGTTGTCTTGCTGATGATTTCAACAGGCTTCGCTGGATGCACATCCGAAGAGGTCGAAGAGTTGCAAGCCTTCCCGCAATTTTCGAGTCTAGCTGATGACGACCAAACCTACAACAAAGCCAAGATGGCTGGTTCACCTTTCATCGTCATGTTCTCTGCTGAATGGTGCAACAACCCTTGCCACACCTCGATGTTTACCATTTGGGAAGCCATTCCAGAGCTCCCAGTTCTGGTTATGTCGACCGACCCTGCTGAGAACGCCAGCGGTATTACGTTGCAAGATTGGCATGAAGCGGCCAATGCATTCGATGATGATGACGAATCTGGCGATACGGGCGTCACACTCACAACTTATGCGTTCATGAAGGGTGTTGAAGCAGGTTTGGAACTTGAAATCACATCGCCTGGAACGGTGGTCTTTGTCAATGCTGATGGGATGATTACAGCCACAAAGGTTGGCATGCTTGAAGATCCACAAGAAGTACTGGACCTTTGGGAAACAGCTCAATAATTCCTGAAGCATCTACCGAACATCTCATCAAACTGGATACGTTCGGCTGTTCATGGTCTTTACACACGACATGGCCGATTGGCTCAGTTTCAACATCGATGAGGATTGGCTGGAAGAAAACATCTCATGGAAGGATTTTGGAACTGGTGTACGTTTGGGCAAACTCAAGCGTGAAGAAAAGACATCCTTGGTTCTCTACGAGGCACAATCCGAAGTCGAAGTGGATGCTTTCATGCCACACAGCCATCCTGGTGGTGAATGTTACGTCGTCCTCGAGGGAGAAGTTTGGGATGAGGACGGAACCTATCCTACCGGATCGATCGTGTGGATGGACCCAGAATCTACCCACACACCAAAGACACGTGGAAAGACACTCATCCTTGTGCTTTGGCCACAAGGAGTCAAAGCTGCT
>JBMYJV010000019.1:0-11544 GCA_049594755.1 Candidatus Poseidoniaceae archaeon | reverse complement strand
TCCAATTCTATTCAAGCATCAACGGCCGATTCCTCATCATCGTCTTCGAGATGAAGAACGCCACTGGCTATGATCGGTGCTGCAAAGAGTGATGTCATTACAAAAGCAAACACGTCGAAGCCATCTCCGACCATCGAACCCATAACGCCCAAGGTCAGGCCGGTAACAAATAGTCCACCGCCAAACAATACGCTCAGTTGGGCTTGTGATTTTCCACGTGTCCAGAAAGCGCCACCAACCATGATAATCGTCCATGACAATCCAATACCGTACACCTGTGACATGCCACTTTGATACGCCTCGATTGCACTTCCATCCTCACCAAGCGATTCATTGACCGTATTGCCTAAATGTGTACTTGCAGCTTCCTCATCCGTTAACACTGGTAGAAGATCAGCACTCATCCCAAGAGTATGGACCAAAGCAAATACGAGTAGCCATATTTTTGGTTGGAAAATACGTTTTGCATCCATCTCAAGCAACCTCTTAGGCGGTATCTGCATCATTCATGTGCAAGTAACCAGCAGCAAGAAGACCACCGAGGAAAAGGAATGGTGGTACTAACCAAGCAACGCCTGGCATTTCGTAGCCTGTTCCAGGCAGAACCACGAACATGGCGACAAAGAATGCCATGATGACACCTGCATTCACCATCGCAAATTTAGCTTGGGTTGTTCCATCAAGCACGAAGGCGCAAACGAGACCCATTGCCCCAAATCCACACATGAAGAGCCCGAAGAGCGTCTCCATTGCTTTGCTTTGTTCAGTTACGCCGTCCTTACCCCAGGCGCTTTCGGCCCAAGTTTCAGCGTTGATCATATTTTCAATTCCACCAATCAAGGCCATAGCGCCACAAATGATGTACCATATTTTCGGTTGAAAGATTTTTTTTGCATCCAAGATTATCACGTCTTAGCGTGAGTTCAATTTTCAAAGATTATAATCATTACACCATAGTTGATGGTCATAGTTCTGTTTTCTCGAGGTCATACTCACCACTGATGAGCATTCCATCGAAAAGAAACGGTCCAGCTGGTACGACGGCAGCGATGAACCCATGAATGAGTGCAGTCATGTTCCATTGACGTCCTACACCAACAAACAGCAAGGCGATGAATGCGACAAAGAGACCTCCATGAATGGCACCGACGAGAGAAACCAGTTCTGGATTTCCACCGATGTACTTGACGGGCATTGCTACTGCAAACAGGAAGAGGGCTGAGAAACCCTCGAGATAACTAACGAATGAGACGAATTGCTTCATGCTTGAACTTCCACCATGGGCCGACTTGAGCCGCAAGATGGACACTCTTGCTCATCCCTATCAAGATAGTCATGTTTGCAGGCAGGACACACTTGGGCTAGTTCCATCTTGCCCATGGCTTCAACAGAATCGCCTTGCAGTGAAAGATATCCACTGGCAACGTTTCCTACCGTGTATCGTCCCGCTCCACCAAGGCGAACCAAGAGATCTGGAGGCAATGTGACGGTGCCTGTTTCGTCGATGATGAGTTCTCGATCTTTGCTCAAATCCTCAACATCGATTGAGTCACCGTGCTCGGCAACGAATCGACCGTCTCGAAGTTCTAAGGAACGGTTTGCGAAGGATGCGACTTCTTTCGAGTGCGTGACAATCAAGAACGATACACCATCGTTCTCGTGCAAATCCTTGAACAAGGCAAGAACTTCTCGACTTGTGACTGGATCGAGTGCACCTGTTGGCTCATCTGCAAGAATCAATCGAGGACGGGTGATGAGTGCACGAGCGATGGCAACACGCTGTTGCTCTCCACCACTGAGCATAGCAGGGAGTGCTCGTGTTCGATGCGCCATTCCTAATCGTTCCAACATAGCATCGGCTTGTGCGAGTGCTTTCTTTGAAGATACGCCTTGATGACGTAGTGGTTGGGCAACGTTGTCTCGAGCGTTCAAATCAGGAAGGAGGTTTCCTTCTTGGAAAATGAACGAAACGGTCTTTTGTCGAAGTTCAACCAATTCCTGTCCTTTCAATCGCGTCATGTTCTTTCCAGCGAGGCTAACCGAACCTGCACTTGGTTTCATCAATCCACCAAGACACTTCATGAGTGTGGATTTACCGGATCCAGAAGGACCAACGACAGCGATGGCTTCACCAGCTTTCATGTTGATGTGAAGTCCGCGTAATGCCACGACGTTTCCGTCTTCAGCCTTCGATTCGTACACGTGATACAAGCCATCGGATTCTAGAATTGTTTCACTCATCTTCATTCCCCCTTCAGCACACTGGCCAAGTCTGCTGTTAACGCTCGACGTGTTGTCACCAACAAGGCAACGACAACGGCAGCAAAGACTGCCAAGGACACGAGAATGATTTGTGACCATGGATAGACCAAGGTCCGTTGTATCGTCGTCGATGAACCTCCAAAGATTTGGAAGATGAAACCAAAGATGTCAAAGAAACCGTTGAAGGAGAGCGCCAATCCAGCACCAAGAACGATACCGAGGGCCATCGAAACGACAACGATCGAGAGAATCTCGAACAGAACCAATCGAATGATTTGATTTGGAGAGGCTCCAATCGCTTGCAAGACTGCCAACTCTTTCTGACGTTGGCTCAACACCAATGAAAGGAAAACGAAACTCGATGCGACTGCAGCCACACTCGCAACAACAAATTGCAGAGAGAGCAATCCAGGTGTTCCGAAAATAAGACCACCATTTCGCTCAACTTCCTTGTGTGTGCTTGACCAATCAAGAACACCAGAAACACGGGCATCTGCCTTGATTTGCGATGCAAGTGATTCGAGTGCATCGCCTGACAAGCCATCAACACGAACAATCCATGTCTTTGAAGTCAAATTGTTGGCGACATCGTCTCCAACGAGACTACGCCATGAATCCTCACCGATGATCAACGCGGAAGCAATCGTTGCTGCTCCAACACCTGGGATGTATTCGTGTGTTCCCATGTAGTACATCGAGGTCGTATACGGTGTTACAATCAGTTGAACTCGAGTGTCAGCAAAGAAGAGATCTGCTGCCAACGGAGGGGGTATCTCACTTGCACCGCTGAGACAACCGGTTTCGTCGCTGTTGGTTCCGTCAGGACATGTCGTGTTCGACAAGGTCGCTGCTGAAAGGTCAAAGAAACCAAATGCGCCTGCAAGGTTCGCATCGGTCAAGTCTGCATCGTCCAATGAACCGCCCATGAAATTGACAAGGATGGCATTCTCGAGGTTGGCTCCGGTTAGGTCTGCATTGCTGAGGTTGACATCGAGAAGAATCGATTCGCTCATGTTCATGTTTGAGAGGTCAGCATTTGCAAGGTTGGTGTTCGATAGATCAACGCGTCCCAAATCACGCTCATCTAGGTCTTGTCCAGAAAGATTGAGGCCACCCCAATCGGCATCCATCAAAAATGTGTACGCATTGAACAGAGCAAGAGGGTCTGTTTCTTCTGAACCGCCCGTGGTGAAGTTGAATTCGATTTGCTCCCATACGAACGTAATCTCCCGTGATTTCTCATCACCTGGCTTGAGGAGGACATCATCGAGTCTGTTTTCATCGCCGCCACGATCCGACCCTGGCAAGTCAAGTGAATAGGCGGAATCTTCGCCTGCAGAGAAACCGTTGTTCGCATAGGCGTTCATGGCAGCATCAACATCGGTACCGGGAATTGATTGCTCACTCCATCGCAAGACATCCTCGTTCCCATTGAGCAGAACAAAGGTTTGCAAGCTATCGCCGCCTTGTTCGTCAGCAAGCGTGATTTCAGGAACGCTTGTTGCAATTGGATTAATGTCAGCATCACTGAATTCGTTGACGAGAGAAATGAGTGTGGATGCATTGATGGCTTGCTCGGTTGAAATTTGCAAGTCCGAACCAACCGTTGCATCGGCTGTCTTCTCATCGACAAGTGTTCCTGTGTAGCCTTGAACAGCTGCCAATGTCACAATGGAGAGCGTAAGGAGCATAATGACGGCGAGTCGGTTCACGGACTCGGCCGATCCTGATCCTTTCAGACCGCGCTTCACATCCTTGAGAAGCGGTGAACGACCGAACAAGAGTTGCATGATTTGAGGACCCTTTGCACCAATTCGACCAAGGAGCAATGCTCCACCAATCCAAAGAGCGAATGGTCCAATGATTCCAATCAATCCTTCAATGAAGAAGTTGGAAACAATACCATCTTCGCTACCATTCATCTCAAGCCATGTGTCGATAACGGCAAGCATACCGAACAGGAATGCAGACCAGTGGAGCCAGCGCTTTGGTTCAGCTTTGACCGTTGTTTTACGGACTCCTTCTTCGATTTCGAGTTCGATGAAATCTCTGGCACGACTGCGTCCAAAGATCATCGCAAGTCCGAGCGTAGCAATGGCAGTGAACATGGTTGAGCCAACACCAAGCGTTGGGTTGACATCGAAATCGCCGGTTCTGAATTCCATGAATCCGACAGCTGAAAGAACAATTGGGACGGCCATGAGGGCCAGAATGTAACCGATCAGCCAAGCGACCGAAGACATGACAAACAATTCCAGAAGGACCATGCCTTGCAGACTCTTTCCATCTGCTCCAATAACACGATGGATACTGACTTCACGACGTCGTTGTTCGAGCGAAAGAACCAGTCCATAGATTAGGACCGCAATGGAGAGGAAAACAATTGGAATCATGATGATGTAATCGAAAATTTGGATGAGCCCAAGGAAGATGTTGAGGAAAAGAATGGTTCCTGAAACAATGTCTGTGTAATACAGCTCAACACCTGCATCGGTGTAGTTGCCATCTTGTACTTCAGTTCCTAAATTTTCAAGCCATTCCGCAGCATCAGCCGTGGACGACGTAGGCAACTGGCCTCGATCAATGGTGACACCGAGGTACATGTGATCGTTGTCAATCAACGTCGCTCGTTGCGACTCTTCAAGCACTTCCCAAGTCGTAAAAATCGGGTTGAATGGGAGCGTTGGGTTACCAAAATCCCATGGTTCGTAGATACCCATAACGGTGAGATTTTCAACGGTCATCCACATTCGACAGTAAATCATCTCGTTGTTTTCTGGTGTAATTTCACCAGCACAGTTGTCTTCTGTAATGCTCGCCTCAAGCAGCGTCGATTCATCGACAACATAGGCAAAAGTGAGTTCATCGAGAACATCTCCAACCTTAGCTTGCGCTTCACTTGCAATGGTCGATGGTAGGATAATCCCTCGGTTTTCGCTCATGTTTTCTGGTGTTGGCCACTCACCTAGACCTGCGATGATGTTCTCACCGAGCCGGTCGGCCAACTCACCATCAAACGCTTCGGGTCCAAGGAATCGAATGGCTCGCTTGTCAGAAATAGGCGGGCCTGCATCAAGCGCTTCGGGATAGTCGAAATTCATCGAATCCCACAACGGATTTTCGTTGTCGGAAATCGCTCGCATTTCGAGTGGTTGAGCGACGACAAACTCGATGTTGAAGAATCCACCACTGTGGATTCCTTGACGTCCAAGAACGAGAGTACAATCGTTGAATTCCGAGAATTCATCCATCAATTCGTCACAAACTTCGGTCATCGTCGAGGAATTGTTGGTCCACCCTGATGCGTTCTCAACAGGCGTTCGTGCAAACTCGATCTTCGCATCAAACGGTTCGGAATCCAAGGATTCTTCAAAGAACAATTGCGACAGTCCAACACCATAAGCAAGAACGGTCGTGATAACAAGCGATGCGAGGAATACACCAGCGATGACGGCCATCCCGCGCTCTTTACCACGCCATGCACTTTGACCTGCAAGTCGTAAACGGCTCGGCAATTCCATCAAGGCGTGTTGGTAGCGTCGAACTCGAGAACGATTCTGACCGAAGTCGCTGTCTTGCAAATCAGAAACATCGTCACTCATTCTTCCTCACCTTCCTCATCAAGGCCCCAAGCAGAGCGAATATCGGATGCTTCCGTTTTCCCATCGTTGAGAAGAAGCATTCGATCAGCGTTCGAAGCAAGGTCAGGATCGTGGGTTACCATGAGAATTGAAATGGGGTTTTCTTCATCATGACAGAGATCTTTGAACAGTTTGAGCACTTCTTTGCCACTTGCGATGTCAAGATTCCCGGTCGGCTCATCCGCGAGTAAAACCGGGCGGTTGCCAGCAATGGCTCGAGCAATCGCAACACGTTGTTGTTGCCCACCAGAGAGTTGGTCTGGGATGAAATTGAGTCGCTCGCCAAGACCGACTTTCGTTAGTGCGACTTCAGCTGCTGCTACTGCTTCATCCGAAGGCATTCCAGATAACTCAAGTGCGATTGCAACGTTGTCAAGGGCAGAGAGGTTGTCGAGAAGGTGAAAATCTTGAAAGATCCAACCAACCTTGTTTCGACGGACATCGACAACACTTGAAGGTCCTTTTTGCCCATAAGTCCGCTCATCGAGGGTGATGCTGCCTCCATCACCTGCGAGTAAGCCTCCGATGATGTTCAGTAGTGTTGACTTACCAGAACCAGAAGGCCCCATGAGCGCAACCATCTCGCCTTTTTCGACTTGCATATTGACGCCTTTTAGCACATCCAATGAACCAAAACTCTTCGTTAGACCAGCGACTTCAAGCATCTCAAAAACTCCAGCATTTCTGCATGCAGTTAGAATCGCGTGGTTATTTCTTTACAATGGTTTGTATCCATTGACTCTACATTTTGATGCAGCGCTCTGAGAAAGGCAAGCATCAGAACTTGTTAGGAACGGTTGGATTCAATTCATGACGGAGATGGGCGGAATTTTGCATCAACCGATTAAACAACGGCGGAATCAAGGCAATCCAGAACATCTGGTAGTAGCCACCAGGTAATTGCGGCGATTCATCGTATGGACGTAGTCGTTCATAGGGTGTGCTTGAGCGAAGATGATGCGCAGCATGGAGTGGGAGATTCATCAACGTGTATCGTGACCAACGTGTGCGACTTTCCCAAGCATGTCCTGCATTCGGACGTTCGTCTTCACCACGCTCAAGGCCGTGATGTTGAATGAAATTCACAAATTCGAGTAAATAGATTGCAACCACGGCTTGACCGACGAACGCTGCAAGATACGGCAAACCCCATGCGGCAAGAGATGCGAGTAATGCAAGTTCGACGAGGATCGAAATGGTTGTGTCTTTTTTCCTGATTCTGTATGCGTTTCGCAGTTGTCGAGGAACGGTTCGCACAAGATGGCCATAGACACTACGTCCCCATGGAGAACTTGTTGGATCGACCTTGCGAGCCCAATGCTTGTGGTGTGTATGGTTGTGTTCGACTGTGAAATGGAGATAGAGAACGCAGAGTAAATCAAGGCGCCCTAACCACCAACTGGACGAACGAGGTCTCCTGTGACCGAGCTCATGCGCAGCAACAACGCCAGCTGCACCCGTCGCAAGACCTGCGGAAAGTGCAGGTATAACAATCGAAACCGAACCAAGTCCCGCCCAAATCCTGTACAGGAGACAAATCACAACGATTGGAACAAGAATGCCGTGGAGGTGAACGATGACGTTGTGACCTCGGCCTTCCTCTTCGACATCGTGAACGGTTGATGAACCTGCAATCGAATCAAGAAACGGATACAAGCCAAGTAGCAAGACAATCGGCGTAAGCATCCACCAGCCGCCGATCAACAAGGTGACAGCAGCAGATATTGGCGTAAGCAATCCAATGAGATGAGGTGCCCACCGAGCCATGCTTAGACGTATGACTCATAATTCAAAGGCGTTGCCTTCGAATCAGGATCTGCGAAACATGCTTGCGATGCGTCGAACGATGCCAGGTGTGAAGGAAATACCGTTCCGGTACACTTGTCCTTCAAGAGCTTGGTCAACAAACATCTCTAATTCTCTATCCATTTATTGTTCCCTCCTTGTGTTGTATGCAGCACGCTCATTGGCTGAAAACCGAAAATCGGCGATGGCGTTCACGATCGGCGACAGAATGTCGGAAAAAATTCCCGAACGGTACTGTTGCTGATCCATTATTCGGTCGGTGTACGTCTGGAGTTCGTTGTCCATTGTTATCCTCACTCTAATTCGGGTGCTCTACCTATTCAAAGGCGTGGTAAACTTGCCAACACAAAGGTGTAGTATTTACATCAAGTGTTGAAATTTACACCATAGTAACCGTTCTCTTCAAGAACACACATTCCGAGGCCAAATCATCCGAGCCGCTCCCAACCGTTCACCGACAGTGGAATCCGGCTGCAGGAGGAATCACCATGGGTATGGACCCCGCACTCAAAGCGAAATTGCAGAAGCAACGATATCACATTGTCGGAGAACACGGCGGTGTCAAGACTTGCCATTGGACAAAGGAGTCACTTCTACGTGATCGTGCGTGCTACAAAGGAACCTTCTACGGGGTCAAGAGCCATACCTGTATGCAAATGTCTCCTGTCGTTGATCAATGCAATCTTGCCTGTACATATTGCTGGCGAGAACCGCACATGGACACGCTTGAACTCACAGACCAAGATCCCCTCGAATTGCTCTATGAGAGTGTACGCGCCCAACGTCGCCTCCTCTCTGGTTTTGGTGGAAACGACAAGGTGCCTCGTGAAAAGTTCCTGGAAGCTCAAGATCCAAAACACGTTGCGATTTCGTTAAACGGAGAGCCAACGCTTTACACCCGTCTTGGCGAATACATGGACTTGTGCCACAAGCACGGCATGACCACGATGCTTGTGACCAATGGAACACTTCCAAAGGTCCTCGAAAACCTCGATACGCTCCCCACTCAACTCTACGTTTCTGTCGATGCTCCGAACAAGCAAGTCTTCGATGATGTGTGCCGCCCAAAGTGGAACAGTGGTGCTTGGGATCAGTTTGAGAAGACCATCGATTTACTTCCAAGCCTTGACACGAGGATTGTTTGCCGACACACGCTGATGAAAGGTGTCAACATGTCTTCGACACACATCAAGGAGTTTGCTGAACTCGACAATCGTGCAGACCCTGATTTCATCGAAGCAAAAGGATACGTCTACGTCGGTCACAGTCGAGAAAACCTCTCAATGGAGAACATGCCAAGCCACGATGATATTCTCTCCTTCTCGAATGAACTTGCACCTCAAGTCAATCGAGAAGTGCTCTCAGAAAGCCGTCCGAGTCGTGTTGCACTGATTGGTCGAGAGATTGTTCCAATCCCCATTCCAGAAGCAGAACTGTACTTCCCAGAAGATTTGGGAATCGCTCCCCCTGTCAAGAAACTCCCTCTCGTTCAAAATTAGTTGATATACTGTGGAATCGTTCTTCTGGCATGACAGCAGAGCGTATGCCACGAATATTGATTGTAGGTGCAGGTGGAATCGGCGGACTCACCTTTGATTTGGTCGTCCCAGCACTTGAAAAGGTAGGCCAGAAATGTTCGATTACCATCATGGATGGAGATACCGTTGAAGCCTCAAATTTGGGCCATCAACGATTCTCATCATCGGATATAGGTTCCTTCAAGACAACATCTCTCGTTCAGAAATATGAATCGTTCAAGAATGTGTATTGCGTTTCTGACACAGAAAATCTACGAGTCAAGGAACAACTGCAAGAATTTGATTACATCATTATCGGTGTCGATCGACCACATCCTCGAAGATTGGTTCATGCCACCGACGTTCCTTGGATTGACCTGCGGTCAACAGGCGATGGTCACGTCTATTTCACCAACGATTCAGACCCTGCTCTTGTCGCCATGATGACGCCAGACCACGAACCTGCGAGTTGCCAAATTGCTGGAGCAATCGCTGCTGGAAACATCCAATTTGGCTACGTCAATGCCGCTGCAGCTGCAGCAACATGGCTCATGGGACAGCTGAGAAATCAACCTCCTCTCCGAGAACGGATGTCGAGCATCATGTTTGGAGAACTTAAATTCCCTGAGGTGAAGGCATGATTCCAGTGATGAACCTTGAATCCATAGGCGTCACCTATGAGCAGTGGATGAGAGCTTGCATTCAGGCAGAAGCACAAGCGGTTGAGTCCGATGATGTCCTTGCCGTACAGCGAAACGCTGCTGAGCATGGGAGATGGGATCTCGTGTACAATCTCTCGCTTATCGCAGGGCTTGAGACCTCGGTCCTCATCGATGCCAACGGCCAAATCCAGATCGATTGGGGCTCCCCTGGACGAGTTCCTCTACGCCCACCTGTTGGAATGATGGCTCCATTCAGGGTCTGGGTTCACACCCACCCAGGTTTCCACGCATACTGGAGCGGCACCGATAAAAACAGTCTTGCGATTGCTCAAGGGATTCTTTCCTCTGCTCTTGTTCTTGGAGCCCCAGGCATTAAGCAAAGTCGGAACCTTGGCCCCGACAACGGCCATTCAATCGGTCTAGAGGGGCCGCTTCAACACTGGACTGAGGAAGACATCACACCTTGGGATCGATGGTATGCAGAGCATCAAGAAACACCAATTGAGGTGATGGTTTGACCTCCAACGTTCGTTCACCTCGAGATGACGAAGAGGAACTCAAGGCCCACATCGCCATCCTTCGTGGTCAATCCAAATCGCTGAAGGAAGTACTTACTGAAATGATGGATGAAGAACCATCAGACGACCTTGTACAAGCGGTAGAGAATCGTATTCTACTCGCCCAAGAACAAGAGGAAGCAATCGATCTCGAGAAGATCATAGAATCCATTCAGAAGATGCAATCCTGTTGGGTTTAGGCATTCTTGTAGGTCGCTCTTCGACCTTCAATCAAAGCACTGAGACCTTCAAGAGCGTCCTCGGTTGAGAAGATTCGATCCAAACCTTGCAGCTCGAGTTGCAGACCTTCATCAAGTGACATCGATGCTGTTGCATCGATTCGTTCACTGGCCATAGCCAGTCCAATTGGAGCCGTGAATTTGAGCGACTTGAGTTGGCGGGCAACGGCCTTATCTTCGGCATCAAAGCCATCTGGGCAACTTCCTGCAAGCAGAGCAGCCATGTTCCCATCCGAGAAGAATTTCTTAGCAAACTTGACCACAGGACTGTTCTCATTCATTGGCTTTCCAGGATACTTGTTGTCTGGTTTACCCGATGCATGGATGTCTTTGATGCAATTGGGAACATCGTTGATGTCAACGAGATGTGTAACAAGACCAAGATCGTTCGCAGTTTCAGCATTCATGAAGTTTCCAGCAAGGACAGCCCATCGACCGAGTTCTCGTCCTGCGATACGTGCAGGTCGCTGAGTTCCTCCAAGAGCAGGGTAAATCCCAATGCTTGTCTCTGGGAATCGGAATTGAGTTCTTCGAGTACCAATACGATAGTCACAAGCAAGAGCGAGTTCAAGTCCACCTCCAAGGGCAAGCCCAGTCGTCAAAGCAATCGTTGTCTTTGATGAATCTTCGAGAGCTGCAAGAAGAACGTGCCCGTTCTCCGTGAACGTTTCAATGTCTGGAATATCATCGGATCGAATCTTATCGACGAAGAACTTGACATCAGCACCAGCTACGAAGGCCTTACCAGCTCCATCCAAAACGATGGTTGTGACATTGCTGTCTGCATTGGCGGCTTGCACAGCCTCGGTGAGTTGAGCGACGACGACTTCATTCAATGCATTCATGGCTTCTGGGCGGTT
>JBMYJV010000018.1:0-14510 GCA_049594755.1 Candidatus Poseidoniaceae archaeon | reverse complement strand
CGTGGGCGAGTTCCTCTTCGGTTGCCGCACGTACATCAACGACTTCGACACTGAATTGGAGAGTCTCACCAGCAAGTTTGTGGTTAAAATCGACTGTCACTGTATCGCCTTCAACGGATACAACATTGAAGGGACCAACATCGGACATGAGAGTCATACCAGGTTCTGGTGTGATATCACCAAACATTTCAGTCGGAATTTGTTGGACTGCTTCTGCGATTTTTTCCCCGTATGCACGTTCAGGTTCCAATGTAAACGTTCGGCGTTCTCCTTTTTTTGCACCCATGAGTTCTTCTTCGAAACCTGGAATCATCTGCTTGTGACCAACAAGAAACGTAAGGGGATCACGTCCTTCACTGGTATCGAATACTTCTCCACTTTCAGGAAGTGTCCCTGTGTAATGGACTGAGGCTACGGCGTCTTTTTCTATGGTTGTCAAATTATTATCTCCTTGTTGTTAGGGCTTTAACGAGGTCCCTTAGTCGTTGGGCTATCTCTTCGTCAATAATGAGTTGTTCTTGCTTTTCAGAAATGAATTCAAGAGAGGCTTCGATTCCGATACGCTCGCCCTTTGCCCAAATCTGGCCTAAAAGGTTGGACCGATGTTCATCTGCGACACGATCATCTTCGAGGATATCACGTGCTGCGTACTTGTAATCGTTGTACCTCTGACGATTGAGTTTCTTGATTTTTGGCTGTTTCCCGCCGCCTGTGTCATCGTGCTTCGATTTTCGTCGTCGGCGATGTTCAAGTTTTTTTGGTGTCTTGGTAACAATCTGTTTGAACACGTTCTTCGTATGAACTGTTTCTTCTGCATATTTTTCAGATTCGACATCTGGTGCTTCAATCTCGATTGTTTTCTTTTGTTCGGACTCGACAGTAATTTCGACAGTGGTTTTTGGTTCTGGTTCAGAGACAGGAGCTTCTGGTTCAAGAATGGACTCTGTCTTCTTTACCGACTCTTGAGATTGTTTTCGAAGCTCTGCTAACCGATCGGCACGAGATACTTGTTGAACGGTTTGTGTGTCAATTGTAGCATTCAGTGCGCTTGCTTGAACGGCTGGTTTTTGCGCAGTAGGAGCGGTTGGTGCTGATTGTGCACCGAGTCTCTTTCGAGCTTCCTCCTGTTTCTTTCGGAATTCGTTTGCATCGACCGCTTGCCTAGGTTCTGCTCGATTTTGACTTGCAGGCCCTGGTGAGTTGGACTGGCTACGTTCGTTCCTCTTCTTTTGGCGAACTTGATTCGCATTCGCAGCAAATGGATTGAATGGCTCATCCGGTTTTCTGCGTCGGTCTCGAATTATAAATCCCCCAATAATTAATTCTCTCAGTCGACTCGTTAAAAACAATCCGCTAACAATGCCTAACTCCAATTGACAATCGTGTCATCCGTTCGCATGTATTGATCAATTCCACTCGATTCAAAGGGGGTTGTTCGACCGGTCTTCAATTCGATGTAACCAAGGAGGCCAATCATCGTACCATTGTCGATGCAATACATCCTCGGCGGCGCATGAGAGGTTGATTCACGTTCGTGGGCCATGAGACTGGACATCTCCCTCAATCTATTGTTGCATGCAACTCCACCGCCGAGTAAGACCTCTTTTTTACCGCTGTGGGCAAGAGCTCGTTCAGCAACTTCGATGCATGCTGCGAATGCGTGTTCTTGCAGTGACCAGCAGACTGCTCCAAGGGAATGTCCTTTTTCAATGAGTCGCTGTGCAGCGGTTAAGATTCCAGAAAATGCGAGGTCCATGCCTCGAACAGGATATGGTAATTCAAGTCCATCGAGTGACGCATCAGGATTCTCATCGATGTACTCCTTGGCAAGCTTTTCAATAACCGGTCCACCAGGGAACGGAATTCCTTGTTGACGAGCAAACTTATCCAACATGTTTCCTATGCCAATATCCAGTGTTTCGCCCAGAACGCGGTATTTACCTTGCAATTTTGCAATAACTTGTGTGTTGCCTCCACTTACATACAACAGAACAGGATCATCGCAATCACATTGTTGGCGTCCAATTTCAATATGTGCTACGCAATGATTGACACCAATAAGTGGCACATCCAACTTGCTTGAGAGTGTACGAGCAACGGATGCGCCAATGCGTAGACAGGGTCCTAATCCAGGACCTTGGGAGTAAGCAATTGCTCCAATATCCTTTGAGGTCAAATTTTGGGATTCTAAAACGCGTGTAAACAACTCTGCTGCATAATCTCGGTGATGATCGGCTGCCTCCCGGGGATGAATTCCTCCCTCTAGGGGCTTGATAGTGTCGCCAACAGAAGGATAGGGAATACCGTTCGGATCAACGAGCCCGAATGAGAATGTATGTGCAGTGGACTCAATTCCTATGGTCCATTTACCTTCGTCCATGGACCATCCTACATGCGATTGTTCTTCAACTCTCACCTCGTCCCCCAACCATGCGAACCATCTTTCACAACATTGGTTCGTTGCAAACCATGGATGATGAATCATCAATATCTGTTGGAAAATCTATTATTGTAAATAATAACAAGATAGAGTCAGTAGGCAAATCAATAGAAGAATTTGTATCATCTGATGCACATTTTATTGATGTAGGTGGCAGGGCCATTGTTCCAGGTTTTATTGATGCACACAATCACTTGATATGGTCAGGCGATCGATTTAACGAACACAACTTGCGCATGCAAGGACATTCCTATGCAGAAATTGCAGGCATGGGCGGAGGTATTATGCAAACTGTGTCCTCGACTCGCAGAAGTAGTGATGGAGAGTTGTTGAACATTGGTAGGGCACGTTTATTGGAAGCACTGCGCAATGGCACAACATTCGTTGAAGCAAAATCAGGATATGGATTATCAACAGAACATGAATTGCGTCTACTGGAAATTGTGGATCATCTCAAATCTGAAACGAATTTACCATCCATACACTCAACGTGGATGGGCGCTCACGCCGTCACGCCAGATCAAACCTATGCGTCTTACACAGAGGAAATTCTGTCCGATCAATTACCTGCGATATTGGATTCTAAATTGGCAGAATCTGCAGATGTATTTTGCGAGCCTGGATGGTTTTCAATCGAACAGTCTGAAGACATACTCCGCGCATCACGTCGAGGTGGTCTCGATTTGCGGATGCACGTTGACGAATTCAGCGATGGAGGGGGCGGGCAACTTGCTGCTGAATTGAATGTCATGACTGCAGACCATGCTCACCATACGCCAATGGAGGTGCGATATGCGATGAAAGAAGCTGGAGTTATCACAGGTTTTCTACCGGGAACCCCCTATTTCAACGGGGACCAATGGCCTGACTTCAAGTCCGTTCAAGAAATGGGCATCCCATTCTCTATGGCTACAGATTTTAACCCAAACTGTTACAGCAACAGCATTCCATTCATCGGCTCGTTAGCAGTTCAACGAAATGGAATGTCTCCATACGATGCGTTGTACTGTGTTACTCGACAAGCTGCCCGATCAACTCCTCGAGCCGATGGTGTAGAGCATGGCGTCATCAAAGAAGGAGCCATTGCCAACTTCAACATCCTCAAGAGTCGTCATTGGGAAAGTTGGTGTATGACTCCGTCGGGTTCACCGGTACATTCAACATGCCTCGAAGGCGCGTATATTGAATATTGATATATAATTATTCAGGGCAGTAAAAAAACAATCTTAATTTATCAAAGTAATAGGTGAATATCATGGCTTGGCTAGAAACGGTTGTTTGTTCGTCACACAAAAAAGTTGATGCCAGGTTTTTGAGAATCCTAAATGCTCATCAAGAGATGAAACGTAGGCAGGATGGTTGTTTGTTGGCATGGGCAGCTAAATCTGTTGATGGGCAACCACTCTTCCTTGTACAGACGTTGTATGGTTCGAGGAACCACATGAAGAAGATATCAAAAATCGTGAGTGAGAAGCTCGATCCAGAACACGGCCCACTAGAATCGTTCATGAGTGGCCCTCCTCTTGTTGGAATATTCGAGGTTGATGAAGTACAATTCCTTAATCAATTCAAATTGGACCAAAAACAATGAAGCGATGCGTCGTATAATGGTAGTTATACGACATCAGCAGGGTTATGGGCCAATCCGAAGAGCGTGCAAATTCTACTGGTATGCTTGCAGTAACCTTGTTTCCATCAACCCTACAGGGCAAATTTCCCAAAAATAACGATTTCCAAGCATAAAGTAGGGGGTCAAAGGGTGATTTTAGGCTATTCTTGGCCAAAGAGTTCATACATCCTCTCCACTCGGTATTGAATATGACTAAAATTGAAGGCTTCTGTCTCAAATGCAAGACGTACGGACCAATCATGAATGGTCAGGAAATCAAGATGTCCAATGGAAGAACGCGATTTGCAGGATCTTGTTCTCAACCTGGCTGCAGTGGTAAAATTTCAAAAATCATTTCCTAGGTCACACTTGGCCTACCGATGTGAATAAATACGCGTCTATGGTGGGAAGATTACCTAGGGCTCGTGGTCTAGGGGTTATGACGTTGCCTTGACATGGCAAAGATCGAGAGTTCGATTCTCTCCGAGCCCACCAATGAATTGAGGTTAAACAGTATTGAAATAGTTTTGATTTTATTTTCTATTTGAATAATCAATCTTCCTGTATCAATTCAACATCCTTTTCGTTGTTTTGAGATAATTTGACAGGCGGTTCATCCTGTCCTAGGTCCGAGAAATCAGTATTTCCTCCGGTCCAGGTTTGAATCTCATTTGTTTCATCAAACGATTCAGAAATGAGTTTCGCGTTTGAAGATAGTGAATACGCTGATGGATCAATCTCTCGTTGTTGCACACGTTCTTCTGGCGAAGGTGCTTTTCTATCTTCCATCGGTAATGAAGAGTGAAATAACCCACATTCTGGGCACTTGAATGTACCTTTAGATTCCAATGTTCCGCAAGACGGGCAGCGAACTGCGGATAGAATCCCAAACAATGGGTCACTGGTCACGTTCAATCCTCAGGAATAAACATTTCATCTTGGTAACCAACGATTTCATCGCCGGTTTCGTCTTCTTCAATGACAACGGTTCCTTCTTCGTCATCGAATTCAATGATGGTGCCGTAGTAATCTTCACCGTCAATTTCCAAACCTACGAAGGAGCCGATGTCGAATTCATCTATCTCGTCCTCTTCATCATCAGTGTTTTCCAGTGATTCTTCCACTTCTTGGTCTTCATCCTCTTCACTATCTTCGGATGCATCAACTTCATCATCATCATCTGCTGAATCCTCTTCATCGATTGCTTCTCTGACTTCTGCGCGTTCATCATCGACATCTTTCATGGCCTTGACTCGAGCTCTCCAGCCAGGTGCGAGGATCAAGTGTGTGTAGAGGCTCCATATGAGTCCACAACCAGCAAGAATCAGCGCTACAATTGCGTCAGGATACAACCCGCCAGGCATAGACGATGCTTTTCCTGCTAACGGTGTCAAGGAGTTCTTACATTCACCTTCTTGGATTTCAGGATCACATGGATACGCTTCGCCCTCGCTCACCACAGTACCATCATCCATTTGCCATTCGGTTTGGAAAGAGTCTTCGCGGATATCGAGTTCAACCATTCCACCGGTTCCATCAACAATTGGGATGAAAGCATTGACAAGTAGACCGACAATGATGATGGCAAACGATGTGTGAATCAATGGCCAAAAGACGTCGTGCCATTTCTTCGACATAAATCGCCTTTGCCACTCGCTTGGGAATGTTTTCACAGTCTCAGCTTCTTCGTCTTCGATCGTTACAATTTCATCCTCATGGCGCTCTACAGCATTCACGAATTCAACCATGTCAATGTTGCCATCACCATCTGTATCCATCGACTCAAGGAGGTTGTCCGCCTCTTCTTGTGAGAGGCCATCAGGAAGTATTTCGTTCAACTTTGTGACGAGTTCATCGGCTGAGAGCATACGGTTTCCGTCATCGTCGAGTTCACCAAAGGCATTTGCTAAGGACTTGTCTTGTTCATCAATGATGTCAAGCAATTGTTCCATGATTTCCGAATTGGTTCGTACGACCACGGCATCCGTACCCTCTTCTTCATCCGTTCCATCGCTTTCTTCGTCGATTATATCATCTTGAGTCTCATCAGTGGGTTCCTCCTCGAGTTCTTCAAATTCGTCCTCGATTTCTTCTGCTTCATCGGGAACTTCTTCTTCCTCAGAATGCTCCTCATAATCTCCCTCTTCTTCGTCGTCTTCGAATTCTTCGATGACTTCATCGACTTCTTCATCAGCATCCGAAATAGAATCCTCTTCCTCCTTCGCTTCATCGACGTCTTGGATACCTTCTTCCAATTCTTCTGACTTAGCGTTCCAACTTTCTGCTGCAGCTTCCAATTCTTCCTTTTTGAGGTACGTATTACCGTCTGCGTTGAAATCTTGTGCAAATGCGATGAAAGCATCCTTCTCCGAAGCATCAATTCCGTTCGATTCCATTACCTTCGATAGAACATTTTCGTTGTACTCGAGACTTGCATCAGCCGATGTTTCCTCATCAGGGACTGAATCATCTAATTCCTCTCCTCCAATGATTGCTTGTAATTCCATCAAATCAATGAGGCTATCACCATCCTCATCGATGGTTTCGACCAATCGATCAACTTGAGATGGCGGTAAATCTGCAAGATTAAGTGAAAGCAAACCATCACGAAGTTCACCAGAGTCAATCATATTGTCGTTGTTGGTATCGAAACGACCGAAAAGAGTCTTGACATCCATCTTATTGTTCGCCATCCACGTTCGAAGAACATCCACAACATCGTCTGCTACGAAGACAACACCACATTCTGGGCATTTTGTTGAATCCAATGGCACGAGTGCGTTGCATGCTCCACACTCACCTAGCGCCTCATCTGATACACCGGAGAAAGAAATTCCACATTCTGGACATTCTGATGAATCTACAGGAACTATCGCACGACAAGAACCACATTCGGCCATGGGGATATCTTCATTTTCATCTGACATAGTAGGTCACCGACTCTCACCAAAACATGAGCGAATATAATCATTGATGGTCATTTAGACGATGAAACCTATTTATCGTCACTGACGAGGATGGACAAGAGGACCCATTATGTCTGGTAGGATTTACTCAATCCCTGCGGAGAGTACTGAATCCTTTGTTGAATCAATTGATAGAGTTGAGACATCCGGTGTACAGTCAATTGTATTCATCTCAAGATATCCTGCATCAAGATTGATCGATCATTTAGACATCTCTGAAATTCAATGCTACTGGCTCACAAACAGCGAAGGGAAAGGAGTAGTGGAACCGAGTTTAGAGAAAATCAATCATTTCACAGAGTCATTGATCTCAACGGAACAAGGTCTTCTATTTGTTGAGGGATTTGAGTGGCTGGTTTCGATTCATGGTTTTGAGGCCGTTCATTCCATGTTGCGGTCGTTGGCCGAAAATGTAGCGATGAGCCGTTGGTCCATCTACCTCTCATTGTACGAATCGAGTTACAATCGACAAGAGTTGGTGAGAATCTTGAGAGAAGCTCCGCTTCTTGAGTTCAAATCCAATGAAGTGTCCATCCAAAATGAGAGTGCTGAGACCTCTCAAACTCGCAGTAGCATCAAAGAAAAGACCCTCGAGATGGATTTGAATGTGGATGGGACTCCAAAACTTGTACTGTTAACAAAGCTTCCACGCAGTGGATTTTCCAAACAAATACTGCAGCGTCGCATCCTTCAATGGAGAAGAATGGGCCTTGATACCTCAGAAATTGAAGCGAGTTTGTATTCTACGGACGTGGAATTGATGTATTCAGAGTACACCTTGATTGAAGAAAAGATACGTCGAGCAACGGAACTGGAACGCTATGTTGTTGCAAACATCAGCGACACACAAGATCGGGCAATTGCTCTCTTTCGCATACGTCAACTCACCGGACTTGACCAACTTGAGAAGCAGTACTACTTAGAGTGATTTGCGCAGTGGAGATTCAAGCATTGACTGAATAACGGACAACCAACTCGATGATGTGAATTCAGTTGATATCGTTTGAATTTCTTCACTCGTATTGCGATCTTCAAAACCAGGGAGTACAACATTGTTCATGCAACGTATCAAAGATTCAATGCATGTCGATGATGGTTTCTCGATGAATTGGATAGCCCTATGTGCCACAAATGCTTCACAAGCAAGTACTTCTCTACAACGCTGAATGGCTTCCAACAAGTTCCAACTAGCCGTTGCACCCATGCTGACATGGTCTTCTTGCCCAGCGGATGTTGTCGTTGAAAAAGCGGTACGTGGATTCGCATGACCTCGTAGTTCCCCCAAAGAAGCTGCAGCAACATATTGCACAATCATTAGACCAGATTCAAGTCCAGGATTTTCAGCCAAGAAGGGCCGTAATGCCCGTCGATCTGGATCAAGCATCTGGTCGATTCGACGTTCACTTATCGAGGACAATTCAAACAAACCGAGACTCATTGCATCTGCTACGAGAGCAAGGACCTCTGCATGGAAGTTACCTTGTGATACAACCTCATGCGAGCCTGGATTCTCTGGGGATGGAAAAATGAGAGGATTGTCTGTCGAGGAATTTAATTCGATCGAAACGGTCTCAATCAATTTCTGAAAGGATTCCTGGACTGGACCATGTACTTGTGGTATACATCGGAATGAATATGGGTCTTGAACACGGTTACAATCGGTATGATGATGAAGGATTTTCGAATCGGACATAATCTCGACCATTCTTGATGCTACGAAGAGTTGGCCCATGTGTGGACGTGCCTGATGTATCCTTTGATCGAATGGCGCAAGAGTGGATTCTGTTGCATCGATTGACATTCCGGCAACAATGTCCGCGTAGGTGAGCAACTGTCGCAACTGCTCAACAGCAATGGCGAGCATGCCTGTGATGAGGCTCGTACCATTGATGAGCGACAAACCGTCTTTCGCTCTGAGGCTGAGCGGAGCCAATTCACACTCTCGAAGAGCATCCATCGCATCCATCACTTGCCCGTTGTATTCAACTGGCCCTTCGCCAACGAGCGCACAGGCCAGATGCGACAATGGTGCTAGGTCTCCGCTTGCACCAAGACTTCCGATCCGAGGAACGACCGGGTGGATTCGATTGTTCAGGAACGCTTGCAATTGCAAGACAACATCAGGATGGCATCCAGAGTGACCTTTGACGAGTGAGTTGAGTCGAACACACATCATTGAGCGAACAATTTCGGTTGAAAGGTCAGGACCGATACCTGTAGCGTGGGATCGAATTAAATTCAGCTGGAGTTGTTCAACTTCGTCATGGCTCACCTGGGTGTGAACGAGCGATCCAAATCCGGTATTGATGCCGTAGACAGTCTCATCCCCTTCCACGATACGATCAACGACGTTTCGAGCAATTCGCACCCGATGCATGGCATCGCCTGAAATCTCAACCAGTGCATGTCCATGTGATACATCAAAGACGTCCAACGTGTTGAGCGTCGTACCGTCAAGTGTTACAGTTCGACTACGCATTTTTGTCACCTCCAAGTAAATCATCCAACAGGTCGTCATCGACAACTTCTGGCACCGTCACGCGCAAGTTTGGATTGATGTTCATTGCACGTTCAATTGATTTTATCGCGCCCGAATTACGAGCCCAAGCACGTCGAGCTACACCATTGGTGACATCCCAATGCAGCATCGATTGCAAGCGTCTCTCTGAATCAGCAGAACCGTCAATCACCATCCCAAAACCTCCGTTTGAAACTTCTCCCCAGCCTACGCCTCCTCCGTTGTGCAAACTCACCCAGGTAGCACCACGCATAGCATCTCCAACGAAGTTGTGAACCGACATATCAGCTGTCCATTTTGACCCATCGCGAATGTTGGCGGTTTCACGATATGGCGAGTCAGTTCCGCTGACATCATGGTGATCACGACCAAGAATGACTGGTGCGCTAATTCGGCCTTCTGCAATCGCTTTGTTCATGGCACGAGCGATACGCGTGCGCCCTTGCTCGTCAGCGTATAGAATACGGGCTTTGGAGCCGACAACGAGTTGATGTCCATCTGCTTCGCGGATCCAACGGAGATTGTCTTGAATTTGTTGTTTCACATCGGCATCCGTTTCTTCTTCATACATATGTGAGAGAACCTCCTCAGCGATTCGATCCGTTTCTCGAAGATCTTCGTCCAAGCCCGATGAACACACCCAACGGAAGGGTCCGAAACCTCGATCAAAACACAGCGGTCCCATGATGTCTTCCACATAGGACGGATAGCGGTAAACACCCTCCCGAACAAAAACATCTGCACCCGCTCGCCCTGATTCGAGAAGGAAGGCGTTACCGTAATCCCAAAAGAACATACCTTTGTCAACGCGGTTGTTGATTGCAGCGACGTGCCTACGTAGTGATGCTTGGACCAATGCTTTGAATTCTTCAGGTTCTTCATGCATTAATTCTTGAGATTCTTCAAAAGATAAACCAGCAGGGAAGTACCCTCCTTGGTATGGATTGTGAAGTGATGTTTGATCACTGCCTAAATGAATGAAAACATCCCGTTCAACGATTCGCTCCCACAAGTCAACGATGTTTCCAACATAACCAATGGATGTTCCAGTCTTCTGCTCTGATGCCAAGAGCATCTTGTCTATCGCTTCATCAACATCGTATGCCAAATGCTCCACCCAACCTTGCTGGTGTCTTTTTTCAGCGGCAATGGGGTTCGATTCAGCAACGATACATGATGCACCTGCAATGACCGCAGCCTTCGCTTGAGCACCTGACATGCCACCTAGGCCAGATGTAACAAAACACAGACCCCCCAAATTACTGTCTGATGACACTCCAAATTTCATACGAGCAGCGTTCATGAGTGTAATTGTTGTGCCGTGTACGATACCTTGTGGACCGATGTACATGTACGAACCAGCAGTCATTTGGCCGTATTGAGTGACACCCATTGCGTTGAGTCGTTCGTAATCGGTTGTAGTTGAATAATTAGGAATCATCATACCATTGGTCACAACAACACGTGGAGCATCTTTGTTCGATGGAAATAAGCCGAGAGGGTGTCCAGAATACATGACAAGTGTTTGTTCTTCCGTCATTTCTGAGAGATAATTCATCACCAACCGATATTGAGCCCAATTCTGGAAGACTGCCCCATTGCCACCGTACGTAATCAATTCATTCGGAAATTGAGCAACACGAGGATCAAGATTGTTGTCGATCATGAGCATGATGCCAGCTGCTTGTATCGATTTTGCAGGGTACTCGTGAATGGAGCGTGCATGGATGTTGAGGTTTGGCCGGAACCGATGCATGTAGATTCGACCGTACATTCGTAATTCTTCAAGAAATTCCTTCGAGAGTTCGCGATGATGTTTTGGATCAAAATACCGAAGCGCATTTTGTAGTGCCAACCGCTCCTCAGAAGGCGTCAGGATTTGCTTTCGAATAGGGGCATGGTCAACATTCGGGTCGAGACCAGGATGTTGTGGCAAGTTCTCAGGCAGGCCATGATACAGTTCATCCGACATAAATGACGCTCCCTACGGACTACCCAATCAACCGAAGGACTTGAGGATTATTCATTGTGCAGCAGTCCGACGGATTGAAGAACATGCGTTGTGTGACCCAATCATGACGACTGACATCGAGACGGATGCCATCTTGCTTGATGTTGAGAAGGATATCTCAAAATCATTCAATGCGGTTCTTGGTGCAACAATCGCAGTTTGCATTGTTTTTTTGTTCCTATCAGCAACTTTTGGTAACGCAGTTACCCAGATCACAGGAGAGGATAATTCATCCACTGGGGAATATGTCCCGTTGTGGGAACGTTATTTGCAAGATTACAGTACTGATGGACCACATGGCTACGTATTGGAGACGGGAACGTATCAGATTTTAGAAACGGCCAATGAATGGAACTCAACCCATCACTTTGTTGAATACGAACTGCCACTTGAAGAGGGTGGTGCCGCACCAAATGGCCTTATCAGTCTGGCCGTTTGGAGGCCGGATGTAGAGGATGGAGTGAAAGTTCCAGTCATTGCAGAAATTGGCCCTTACTTCCAGGAACCATCGGTACAAACACCAACCATTGAGGTGCCGGGAAGTTGGCTTGGTTCGATGATCATTGATCAAATCTTACCCCATGGATATGCATTTGCACAAATCTCCGTGTCCGGAACTGGCAGGTCAAATCATTGCATGGATCTTATGGGCAATGCAGAGCAATTAGGAAACGATGCCGCAGTGCGCTGGTTGGCTGAACAAAATTGGAGCAATGGAAACGTTGGATTGATTGGGAAATCCTATGACGGATCGACGCCTTGGCAAGCAGCTATGTTCGGGAACGAACATGACTACCTCAAGACAATCGTACCAATTTCTGGACTTATCGGTGTTAAAGAGTTGATGTGGAGAAATGGTAGCGCAGAAGCACGTGCACCAATCATGCACAACGGTGTTTATGGGTCATATGGAATCGATGGTGATGAAGAAGATTACCAAAACATATGCCCAGATTATTTGATCGGACCAGGAACTGGAACTTCGGCTTACTTGCTGGGTTCGGAAGTATTTGGAGACTACTGGGCTGAGCGGTACTTCCTTGACCGGGTCCTCCAAAACTATCAGGGATCAGTCTACCTCATTCAAGGAATGCACGATTGGAACGTCGATCCACACATGGCCGTTCCCACAATGAATGCGCTCATTGATGCCGGTATTGAAGCAAAAGGATTGTTTGGACAATGGGATCACGACTATCCTGACCGCCCAGAACAATTGTTTGAACGCAGTGATCTAGGTGGCAGAGGCGGTGAAGCATTTCCTGAGATGATTCGATACGATTGGATGCAAGACCTACTTGAATGGTTTGAGTATTATCTCCAAGAGCGCGGACCTCAACCAGGACAATGGATTGAGGTGCAAGACAACTATGGTGAGTGGCGAATTGAATCACGCTACCCTCCAGCAGATACTACAGAATGGGTTGCTTCACTCGGTGGAGAGTTGTCCAACGTTGGCGGTTCATTGACCATTCTCCCCGATGCTTCATCTGGTCCCGTATGGGAGACAGAACCACTCACTGAAACACTACGTGTTGTCGGGACACCTAGACTGCACGTCGATGTTACAACAGCAAGCGTTGGCGGACAAATTTACGCACTCCTCGAAGATTGTTTTGAAGGGTCATGTATCCATGTTGGCCATGCCATCATGGACTTGCGATACCATGCAGGTGGCGATGACATCCAAACATGGCTCCCAGTTCTTGAGACCATCAATGCAAAAATGGAATTCATGCCACTCGATGCTATGATCGAAGAAGGCCATACCATTCGCGTTTCCCTTGCTTCAACTGGTGAGGATTATCTGCCTGCAAGCACATCCTCCATCGTCACAATCCAAGAAGGTGAAAGTTCAACATTGCAATTGGACATTATTGACAAAGATTCAGATGAACGATTGTACTTCATTCCACCGATTTGTGAGCACGAGTTGTGCTCTTAGGATTCCACAGTGTGAAGATGCATCCAGAGAGAATCATTAAGCATGCATATGCCAAGATTCCTTGTTGTAAATTCACGTAGTCGTGTTCGACAAGATAACCTGCTGATATTGTCGATACGACCTGTCCAAGAGATAAGAGTAGCATATCTGTTGAAAATACTCGTCCCCGCATTTCATCTTCAACCCATTGCTGAGTGAGTACAGTGGACAGTACCCAGTTTCCACCACTCGCTGTGTGTGCAAGTGTTACCAAAGCCAACGTTAGAAGAAGTGGTCCATTCAAACTGAAACCGACCAAGAGGTAAAACAAGCCACTCACGACAATGAGCAACCCAATGAGTCGAGGCCATTTTTCCGAATTCTTGAACAATCTACGTGCAAGGATTGGACCAATGCCCGTCCCAACACCACGTGCAAAGAAAAAGATTCCAAAACCTAGGGCAGCCCCTACAAACTCAATATCATTGCCAGCAAGGACGAGGAACACACCTGCTAAACCGCCACCAGCGATGTTCCAGGATGTTTTAGCGAATATGATTCGAAACAATCTCGGGTCTGATTTGATCCTCTTTTGCCCGATCCATATGTCCTTGAGTGCTGACGTGATGATTGAACCAGAGGACACTTTGTCAAAAGTTTGAGGCACTGTGAGTGGAATCAGTAGGATGGTTCCAATGAGGAATGTGACGGAGTCGATAACAAAGGCTACGTTGACGCCAAATTCGGATACAACCAATCCTCCAGCAAAAGCACCCAAACAGAGTGCGGTCGACCACGTAGCACTGTCCAATGCATTGGCTGTTGTCAAATCTTCACTTCGCACAATGTTGGGAAGTGCTGCACGTTCGGCAGTAACATACAGGCCATGCATGGCCATCATTCCCCCAGAACAAAGGAACATCCACCACATGTCTTCGGGGCCGTCGACAGCGATGAAAACAAGTGCCAGAAACATCTGCAGTATGTTGGTGATAATCATCAATTTCTTTCGGTTTACCCGATCTGCGAGTAGCCCAAAAAA
>JBMYJV010000017.1:6642-14608 GCA_049594755.1 Candidatus Poseidoniaceae archaeon | reverse complement strand
TACCACCATCCGGCTGCCCCGAGGAACAGTGAAACGATGATGACAGCGATGACTTTTGGATCTTTGATCATATCACCAAGGGTCGCAACATCCTGTCGATTTGTCGCAACAGGTGTGAACACTTCTTGTTCAGGCTCGTCCTCAGCAAGATCTGGAACAAGGACCGCTTCGAGAACGTTGTCTTCCTCCTCTTCAATGACGGCTTCCTTGACCGGTTCGGCCGGTTCAGGTTCGTCTTCTTCCATCGAAATGGTCGTCTCGTCTTCGAGTGAGAAAACGACCTCTTCTTCCACCGCTTCTTCGACGGCTTCAGCCTCGGACAAACCGACCTCTTTACGAGACAAACCTGACTCAAGAAGGCGCTCGACCAACTCGGCTTTCTTGCCGGATGTGGCGAGGTCGTTGATGACACACAGAGCCTTGAGTTTGGCCACTGTCAGCGATGATGTTTCATCTGCCATTCGTTCACCTCGATTGATTCGATGGCTCATCCCCTATCAAGGATGGTGGTCAATGCGTCAACATTGACCTTCTTTTGCCCAGTTCAGGCTTGATACGGAACGTAGGAACCGTCCTCGGCTTGGACGTAGACGGTTTGATCGTAGGTTCCATCTGGCATCTTGCGGAAGAAGTAGCCATTCTCGGCCGGTTCGAACACAGGCTCTGTTGCTGCAATCTCAGCCACAGGCTCTGGTTCCGCAACCGGTGGTGGGCCGCTTGGGCCTGCTGCTGCGGGCGGTGGGCCGCTTGGTCCAGCCGCAGAGGGCGGAGGTCCAGTTGGGCCAGCACTTCCAAGAACTTCGTCCTCAGCCGTTCTCTTGCTTGGTTCGGTCAAGGCTTTGACGCCTTCACCGTGACGTTGTGCACCGATGAATGCAAAGCCAGAGAGGCCGAGGAAGAGCAGTGCGAAGATTCCTGCCCAGATTTGATTGGGCCACATGCTTCCATCGATTTCCATGGCTCCAGAAAGTGTGTTGCCGCGATCGTTGTTGTCAACGTATTCAGCAAACAGGCACTGTCCGCCGCCATCAACGTCGAATTCAAACACGAACACTTCGTCAACAATCGGCGCTTTATCGCTGATTTGGAACTGATAGTCGTGCGTTGGATTCGATCGTGAATCGCGCTTTATGTCGAGAATTTCACTCGACAGACAATTGTCCGAATTCAGGACATAGACAGCGATTCGAGCGTTTGGATTCGCTGGAGGATTGGTGGCCTTGATCTCAAGTTCAATGGGTACGTCGGTGAAGTCTTCACCATCGATCGGAGGACCCCAAACGAAACCGAGATCCTGTTCGTACGTATCGCCTACTGCTGAGGCGGTGAACGGGAATGGGAACAAGGCAAAGCCAAACATCAGGGCGGCCAAACCGAGGTACAGGAAAACGTTCCAACGGGAACGCTTGAGGGCTTCTTGACGCTCTTCAAGCGTCATTTCCTTCATCGCTTCTTCATGATGGTCATCAAGAGGAGGGACGGATTCTGTGGTTTCTTCCTCCGCTGGCTCGGTGGGTTGTTCCTCATCGGACATGTAGAAGACCCAAAACGGCCGAGCATTTGAAATCCTCTCTGTTTTTCTTCTGACCATGAGCGAGTTGAGAGAACAGGACGGGCTTCGCCTAGCCGTCTTGTCTCGCGGCGCTCGTCTGTACTCGACGCGACGTCTTGTCGAAGAGGCGCGAAAACGTGGCCTTGATGTCAATGTTCTCGATCCGATGAGCTTCTCATTGTTCGTTGATGACAACGGCATTGATGTCATGCATGAGGGTCGTCCAGCAGCCTTCGATGCAGTCATTCCTCGTATTGGCCACTCCATCACGCGACACGGTGTTGCCGTTCTACGCCACCTTGAACAGATGGGCATCTGGACGGCCAACACTGGGCAAGGTATTCTCCAAAGCCGAGACAAGTTGCACGCTTCGCAACTGCTTGCTCGAAACAAGATTCCGGTTCCAAAAACCGTCTACGTTCGAGATACAGCCGATATCGAACACGCCATTGAAGCGGTTGGTGGCCTTCCTGTCGTCGTCAAGGTGACCGAGGGAACGCAAGGCCAAGGCGTGTTCTTGCGACACACCTATCACGAAACGCGCAATCTCGTACAAGGGTTGTTGCACACCAAAAAAGCCATTCTCATTCAGGAATACATCGCTGAATCGCACGGAACCGATATTCGTGCCTTGGTCGTTGGCGACCGAGTCGTTGCTTGCATGCGACGACGTGCCCGTGGACGTGAATTCCGAAGCAACTTCCACCTCAATGGAACGGTTGAACCTGTTGACCTTGACCCTGCTTTCGAAGAAGTTGCGTGTCGTGCAGCACGTGTTCTTGGTCTTCGAATTGCAGGTGTTGATCTGCTCGAATCCGAGGACGGTCCACTCGTTCTCGAAGTCAATTCAAGCCCAGGATTGGAAGGCATCGAGAAGGCCAGTGGCGTGAACGTTGCTGGAGAAATCATCGATTTCGTCATCAACGATGCGGTCTTCACAGAAGTTGAGTTGGACAAATTGCTTCGAACCGTTCCTGGTGAAGGTGTGTTGTCGATTCAACTGCTTCATCATCCGAATCTGATCGGTCACTCCATTGACGAAATCTTTGCCAACAGTGAGCAGCCACCTGTCTATGCACTCAGTCGTGGCGAGAAGATGATGTGGAATCCGGAACCAAGTGTCCAACTTCGCTACGATGATGTTTTGATCTGTTATGGTGAGCTTGAATCGCTCCGAGCAACGCTGCGTAAGGCTGTGTTGATGTCACCACCGATCACAACCGACTCGCCTTCGAGCGAAGAGACGAACGCTTGAGGAAAAACCATGAAATCGAAAGCAACCATACTCGCCATATTGCTCGTATTTACAACAACTCTTCCAGTAATTTTACCATCAGCATCGGCAGATGATGACAACACCACTGCAACGATCTTAACGGATTCATCAACCAGTTACATCTGTTCCCCAGATTGTGGACCTGAAGGTGTCGATGAGTTCGACTGGTACCGAGTCACGGTAGAACCCTACACCATCTCACAAATCTTTGTAGAAAATCTCGATGATATCGCCTCAGTTACCATGCGTGTATCCGTGTACACGTCCGATTTGTTGAATCCTGAACACCAGTTTGAGATCGATGCCAACAATAACGAAAGTGTCCTTTTGAACAATTCAATGAATGCTGCAATGGATTTCTTTGTCGAGATTACCACCATTGACGGATGGGGCGATGATGGATCAAATTATGTCATTACACGGATTGATGAGACCGACAATTTCTGGCAAGTTGCTACACCAGTTCAGCCCGGTTCGTTCCTGCCTGAAGGTTTAGTATGCATCTCCGATTGCCAAGATGATGCTCTCGATGGAGAGGATTGGTACCAGGTCGACATCGATGCAAACCAACAAATTGCTGTCGTGACCGAGGAATTATCGTGGTGGACAACTCTTGATTTTGAGATATTCCAACTCGTTGATGGGAACATTCAATCCTTCGCATACGAATATCACGGGGGCAGCGCAGGCGGGTTACAAGACTACAGCGTTCGCGCTTGGTTCAATTCCACAGAAGCCTCAACCTACCTCATCCGGGTGTACACACCAGACTCTGGCGATGTCATTTACAATCTATCGATTTCGGTCGGAACATGGGTCGACGTGATGGAAGATGATTTCCATTGGGTGAGTTTTCCCAACCTGAAATTTGGTGACGAGATTCGGGTACAAGCTGTCCGAACCGATGCACCCAACGATCTCGATGTACTGATGTTTAATGCAGATGCATTTGAAGAGTACCGGCTGGGGGTTGCCGACGGATCTGGAAGTTCACCAGTAGAAATTCTTGCAGAGGAGGATTGTCTCGTTTGTTCAATTCAATTTACTGTGACACCAGAAGAATCCGGCATATTGAATGTCAGACCTCAGACAACACATGATGCTCAACAAGAGATTTCATGGTCTCCAACGTTGTTCCTCGTTGCAGACTATACCGATTATCGTAGCAATCCACCCTCCAACAGCGAGGTCGATGTTGCGAGTATTTTCCTGTCGATAAGTGTCCTTGAATCGCAGTCCATATCGGAGAATTACCAGGTGTTCCAAGAGGAAGTCAACGGTGATTGGACGCTCGTCCACTCTGGAACAACGTCCACAGGCACACTCCAACCACCACTGGGAGGTTGGTTGAGCGATGTATCCGAAATCGATGATGGGTCCACAAAAACAGTGTACAAGGTCGAAGTTCGAGACGGTTTGACCAATCAACTCCTCTCAGACTCAACCTTTGAAGTCACAAACCTCGTTCCTGTGGCGAAAATGCAACTGAATGGCGATGTCGGAGGAACCTTCAAGCAAGGTTTGCCTGTCATTTTCGATGGAACCACAAGCTGGGATGGAGACAACGATGAACTCAGTTATTCGTGGTTGCTCGATGGTGTTGAATTGTCAACGGAACCCTTGTTCGAAGCTGAATTCATGGAAGGCGATTATCTCCTTGAGTTTAAAGTAGAAGACGTATTTGGCGCACAATCACGGTTGACTCAAGCGCTATCGGTTGAACCAATATCGCTTGATGGATTCAGTCAGAACGTCAACATTACCGTACCTGATGAAACAGTCGCAACCATCACAACCGTGAATGTGAACATGCAAGAAACATCCATTGCCCCATCATGGACTGATTTTGAATTCATTTCGACAGGAATTGGAATCGGAATCAACGTCGAATCAAGAATTACGCAAACAACGCAATACGATCTCGTGCTGACATACATCGACAACCAAACCTCCTTTGAAAAGGTCAATCAGACCGTTACCACAGAAACCGCATTGAAGATGAACCTCGCCGTCTTCATTCGAGATTTGGATACCAACAATGTCACGATTTACGACATGCCGATGCCATCGGAAGGACAGATTTACGAGGGTCAATCTTGGTTCCCTGTTGGGTTGTTTGACCGCGTGTATTACTGGGGTGACCTAGCCGTTATTGATACAACAACGGGCACGGACAGCACAAACACTGTGAGTGTTGATGTTGAAATTCCAGCACTTGATCTCATGGATTACATTACAAGCATCGCAAGCAACATTCCGGGATCACAAGTCCCACTTCTCGTTCTTGGAATAGCGATCGATTACAACTTATACATCGATATTGACCTTCAAGTCGATGTCCACAACAATGGAGAGATTATTGAAATGATTGTCCAAGCGGGCACTTCAACACCTGAAATCTTACCGAGCACGCCTGTTGACCTTCAGCAGAATGAGTCCATCCAATACTTCTCATACTCAGACACAGAATCATTGATCGAAATTTTTGGTTCCATTGGACTACGGCTCAGAATTGCTCAACCTGGATGGTTGACAACAGGGCTTGGTTTCATTGTTGAAGATCCAATGTTCTTGGAAGGGGAATGGGAAGCGAAATTGGTGAATTCAAGTGGCCCTATTGGAACAAGTTCCTCCATGGCGTACGCACTCTCAGATCAACTTCTTGCAATTGCTGTGAATCAAACCGTTGAGCAACCTCCTGAAGAAAATGAGACTGAAAACAATACAGAGGAGAACAACGCTTCTGGAACCAATGAAACAACAGGTGAGAATCCGTTAAACAACACGGAGAATCAAACCAATGAAACCCAAGAAACTCAGGATGATACAGAAACACCCGGCGAGCAAACCGATGACGCAGATACGTCATCGGAAACGTTTGATTATGCGCTCTATGGAGGCATTGTAGCCGCCATCTTGTTGCTGTTCGCAATCCTTGGACTGCTACGGAAGAAAAAGCCACCTAAGAGTCCTCAGGGAACAAATCAACCTGCATGGGAATTCAATCAGGGCAATTCATGGTGACCATCTTGTCCGCTTTTTCAAACAAAAGCGACGCTTGATTCGCGTTCGGGATTTCATTCAACAGATTCATATGGATGAGTGCTAACTGCACTTTGTCCGCAAGGACACGGGATGCACTCCGCTTCGGCGGAAAACAACGGCGCTGATGCCATATGGAGAGAAAACACACACAGCCGAAGGCTCGACGACCGAGCCAGCTTCGTCTCACAGACGAGGACATTCAGCTTCCTCCACGTCTCGTTCACATCCAGAACCTTCCATGGTTGGATTGTTACGATCAGCAATTGCGTACGGAGAACAAATCCCAGAACACGCGCAAGACCTACCTCAACGGTCTTCGCGCCCTTGTTGAGACGACGTTACCAGGAGAGAACGTTTTTTCCGAGCACGACCTTGAATCAATGGATGTGGCAACACTTGCTCAACGCCTTGAACCTCTCAACGGACGCATCGACCGATGGACGCATTCGATGAGCGAATTGAGTCCTTCGACCTACAATGCTCGCCTTGCAGCTGCTCGTCACATGATCAAGTGGCTTGGTCATCGATGGCCAGACCACCTCGTCCGTGCTCGAACGGGCCGTAAACTGCCACGAACGCTCACTCGACGAGAATTGACTTCGGTGATTGAAGCGGCCAACACCTCTGAGAACGCTATCGCTTCCGTGGTCGTGACCGTTTTGCTCGATACGGGCATGCGCGTATCCGAACTGTGCAATCTCAATCTCTCCGACATTGAACTCGAAGGATTGCATGCGAAAGTCATCGGAGGAAAAGGTGACAAGGACCGTATCGTTTTGTTCACGCAACGAACCAAGAACTGCATCGATGCCTATCTTCCGATTCGTAATTCACGCATTCGTGATGACGATTTACCGTTCCTCCTCAACCAAGCAGGTCGACGATTGCAACCTCGAGGTGTGCAACGTCTGATGGATCAATTGGCCTTGGAAGCAAATCTACCGAAAGGAAAACTCACACCGCACGTTCTTCGTCACAACTTCGCCACTGGATTGCTTGAACGTGGTGCTGATCTTGTCACCATTCAGCGACTGCTTGGTCACACCAGCATTGCAACCACTCGCGTCTATCTCGACATCTCCGATCAAACCTTGCGAGAAGTCTACCATCGTGCTCAATCCATGCGTCAAACCATGGAAGAAGAACAAGCACAACGCGATGAGAAGTTGGTCGAACAAGAAGGTGGAACCGAGACGTTCGGTATCGACGTATCACGAACGTGATCGCTTTCGCTTCTCGATGGAATCAGGACCTGCCCATTCACGATGTGGGGTCACATCTTGACCGGAATGGCCTTCGATTGGACAATGCTTTCCAGACCGACAACGTGAACAATTGCCCTTTGGAGGCAACTCAACGGTCTTTCGCAAACGACCGTATTTCCTCCTTGGCATGAACAACCATCGGTCAAGACGGTTTTACAATGTAGCGATTGAATCGAATCAGTTCTTACGGAACCAAGGCATGTCGGTCACACTTCGTGGAACTTTCAAGGTCTTACCCTTGCGTCCATCATCGGATTTGACCGACTTGACTTTCTGATCGCCCTTGGCTTTCTCCACAGTCTTTTCTGCGACCTTCTTGCCAGCGGCGGTTGCCTTTGAGGCGGCCTTCTTGGTGGATGAAGCGGCCTTCTTTGCCGTATCCTTTGCTTTAGAGGTGGCCTTCTTTGCGGTTGACTTTGCCTTCGCCGCAGTCTTCTTGGCAGCGGATGTAGCACTCTTCTTAGCCACGGCTGCAGCCAACTTGGCTGCACTCGCCTTGTTCAATCCAGCCTTCTCAAGTCCAGCTTTACCGGCCTTGGCAATCTTCGCAGCCGTATTCAATCCAGCCGCTTGGAGTTTCTTTGCTGTCGCTGCGCCTACACCCGGTAGTTCAGTCAAATCTTCGCCTTTGGAACCTGCCTTCTTTGCCATGGTCTCACTTGATGCGTCATGAGAGAGGATACTTTTGAACTATTCCACAGTCAAGACATTCTAGTCGATACTGAAACCCATTGCGACGCAATCGATGCACTTCTCGACGTTCATATGGCCAATTCCGTCGGTTCGACCACAACGGTGGCAATATCCTATGTGGCCGACAATGCTCTT
>JBMYJV010000017.1:0-6632 GCA_049594755.1 Candidatus Poseidoniaceae archaeon | reverse complement strand
CGTCGTAATATGAAGGCTTGTTCCGAGGTCAAAATATTCGTAACTTTTGACGTTTTTTTCATATCGAAATGCATGCATTTTTCCACCCATTGGTGGTGAAGAGATTATATTCTGTTAAACATTAGCAGAAAACATGAACAACAAATTTGTCTTTGTAGTTGTTGCTTTATTTGTAATGCAAGGCTATGCCCTGAATATGAATGTACAAGATGTCGTCCTGGACATTGAACCTGCTGAATCAACCACCGCTGGCCGTAGCACGAACGTGATGCCTGCTATATCCGATACAATGCAGCAGTACATGCTCGATAATCAAGATCAGAATGGAGATGATGACAACGACGGGGACGGCATCGCTGACGATGTTGACAAAGACGATGACAACGATTGTATTCCTGACATCTGGGATGGTTCACGAACAGATTTTGATGACGATGGCATCAATGATGCCGATGACATCGATGATGACGGCGATGGATTCAACGACTCTGAAGAAGTCTCAGATACATCCAACATGACCAATATTTATGATGCGGACAACGATGGTTACCATGACTGTTCAAGCATGGGCATGCTTCATTTGAACATTCTTGACGTGCAGGTCGATGTCTTAGCTGATGGTTCCGTTGAGTTTACGATCGATGCTTCAAACCTCGTCGATGGAGAGAATGCGACCGTGTTCTGGAATTTGGTCGATACGGACGACTTTTTGCAACTGAACAACAGCACAACAACTGTTGTTGTTCCATCCGCAGGTGACATCGAAGAAATCGGTACATGGTATGGTCTCCCAGATGGACCATACTGTCTCAACGTCGAACTATCTGGAAGCGATGCAAGTGGAAACAGCGACGTCTTGGATTCTGCACAAGAGTGCTTCACGATTGATTCAACTTCTACCGGCGGAGGTGGAGGGGGAACCACAACAAATTGTCCAACTGAAGTTTTGCTATCAAGTCGTTTTAGCGGCAATCAAACCACATTCATTTTTGGCGTTGAGGATATCGACCTTTACGCGTACCATCCTTGCCTCATTGGAGGCGTCTATGAATGGAATTCCAGCATGACTGGGCCGAATGGATACATGGCGAACGAATGGAGCGATGGGGCATTTTTCATCCCTCAAGGACCAACAGATCACGATTTTAAAGTGAAATCATACACTCGATACGATCTTTCTCCTGGGACCTACTCTTGGACCTATGGATTGCGTAACTCTACCCAAGGAATCAGCGAGTGGTTTACGCACAACTTTACTGTTGTGAACAGCTCTTCGACCGATGATTGCGACGAACATCCAGATGGTCTGTTGTACGATAACTTCGATTTTACAGAAACCACACCAACCAGTCAATTCGACCTTTTGTTGACTGCCGAGTGTCTAATGGATGATGGGCAAATTTACGAACTGGTATTCCAGCTGTGGGCAGAAGGAGCAACCAACCATGGACAGGACAATGCTGGCTCTGGTCAGTGGGAAAGTTATGAGGACTCAAAGAATTGGTCGATAAGTTGGTTTAACCCAGTAAGCAATGTCGTAAAAGAATGGGAAGGAGGACATTACACCTTCAAAGCAATGTTGTACTTTGGCCCGGAAACAAATGGCGTTATCATCGACGAAATCAACCACGATTTCTGTGTAACTACGGCATCTTTCAATTGCAATGATTCCGGTGGAGGAAGTGATGATCCTTCGGATAATGAGACCGAACCTGTTGGCTACTGCTCGTTCCCAACCTTCAGTGCAACTCCAACTGAATTGTTTTCTGGCGAGGATTTGACCTTTACTTGGTCCATGGACGGTGATGTAAGCGACCAAGTTTACCTCGCCCTCATGAGTGGTTGGGGAACACAATACTACTTCTCAGGCATCGAAAACAACGACGGAACCCACACGATTACATTACCTGCAAATATGAATCCAAACGCAGACTATACCATTTACATTGAAAGCGCATACGATGACAACAGAACTACACTCTGCTGGAAGTATGGTTCCATCGATATTCTAAACGATGGAGAGGAACCTGTCGATAATGAGACTGGTCCAACGCAAACGGTTGATGAAACGCCCCGTATTTCTATGTGGTATGGAAAAGTCAACCAACACAACGAGAACGGTACCTGGATGACAGACCCAGACGGTGTAGCCGGAGCAGGATTGTATCAAGACTGGGGCGATGAAGGATGGGGCGACCGAAAGCTCGAGTATTGTCAACGGTTCTGGCCAAGTACAGTCGATGTCGTCTTGCGAGATGTGCAAGAAGAAATTGTCTTCTACACTCGGGGTAACATCGACGGTTACGTCTCGACAAAGCCCGTTTGGGAATGCATCCTTGAGGAAGACCAAGTACCAGTCCTTTCCGGTTCATGCACCATCGACCTCACCGTTACGCCTCAAGAAATCATGATTGGGGAGACGTTGACAATGGAATGGACAATGACAGGAGACATTCCTACCGAAGTTCGCGTCGCTGTTGCAAGTCATGATAGTGGTATGTGGAACGTTGGTGTTCAATATCATGTGAGTCAACATATTGCAAATACAGGTATGTTCGAATACGTGATTCCAGCGGGTATGAATCCTGACCGTGATTACGTCGTATACGTCGATGCGGTCCTCACCGATGATTTCACAACCTATTGTTGGAGATATGGATCGTTTGACCTTCTCGCCGATAACGAAGGTGCAATTGAAGAAGTTATTGACAACCTCTTCAATACAACTGATCGGACCCCACGTATCTCAATGTGGTACGGTAAGGTCAACCAACACAACGAGAACGGCACCTGGATGACCGACCCAGACGGTACGGCAGGAGCCGGAAATTACGCCCAGTTTGGCGATGATGGATGGGGTGACCGTAAATTGGAATACTGCCAGCGCTTTTGGCCAAATACCCTTGCAGTCGAACCAATGGGTGCTGAAGAAATTGTCTTCTACACCCGTGGCAATGCCCAGGCTTACCTCACCGTCAAACCTGTTTGGCAATGTGTTCACGATACCGATGGTGATGGAGAATTGGATAATGTCGATGTCGATGATGATAATGATGGTTGGACCGACATTCTCGAACAAGCATGTGGAACAAACGAACTTGACCCGTCCGATGTTCCTGCTGATTCAGATGGCGACCAAATCTGTGACCTTCTTGAAGAAGCAGCTGAAGAAGCAGTTGAAGATTCTGAAGGTTTGCCAACCATTGGTGTTCTTGGGACTTTAGCGGTCTTGTGTGTAGCATTTGTTCTCGTTTCTCGGAAGGAACTCGAGGAATGATGATGGACGTCGACCTACATCCAGAACGTTCCATCCTCCACGCTCAAGTTCGCAAAGCAAAAGCGAGTCATTGCGTTGATGATGCAGGATCGTTTCTGCGACCGTCGACGTTCAAGGGGCCTTCATCAAAAGTCTATCTCGGTGATGTGGCTGAAACCCTTCTGCGTTGTTCCACTGGTGCTGAAACACCGACCTTTTCGCATCCACCCGGGTTTGATGAACAACGATGGATCATGGAATACACAGCAGGTTCGCTTCACGTCAGTATCCAGTCTGTTCCCTACTGGGGCTTTGGCTTGCTCACCTCTGGTTATCGCAACGAAGTGGTTATTCGAGGTCCTGTTGAGGAGCGAGCGCGATTGGTGCACGATTGGGTTTCAGCCTTGCAGCACAATCCTTGGGAATTCGCACACCGTGGTTCAGCCAAGAAAGCACTCCAAGCCGTCAGCAGTTCACTCAAAACCAACGAAGACAATTGGCGCTCGCACCAAACCCGAGCTCGAAGTTTGTTGAGCGAAGCGATTGCATCGCTTGAGCATCACATCGACCGTATGGAAAAGAAGGGTGGTGTTGAGGCAGACATGATCGAACTTGCTCGCCTTGAAATCGACTTGGCACAACAAGCACTTGCTGATGACAATACGCCTGCTGTCGAGCGAGCGCTCTCTCGAGGAGAGGCGGTCTTGTTGATTCCAATTGATGATGAAGAAGAGGAAGCGCACGGTTCGGTACTGACCATCGAAGACGATATTCCATTCGTTGATTTGAGCGATGATGCCTCCGAGTGACCGCGCGTTGCGTTGATAAAGGGAAGGCAACTCGGAGGGATTGGTCCACATGGCAAAGAAGTCGGAAGGAAGCGGAATCCAGCAAGCAGCAGGATTGATTCGATACTTCGACGAGGAGTCGGAAGAATCGATGAAGATTTCACCGTTCCAAGTCTACTTTGCTTGTTTCGTCATTGGTGGCTTCTTCTACCTCGTTAACGAGGGTGTTGTCCAAGCCATCATGGATTTGTTCTGAGTCCTTCACATCGGACGAATCAGAACGATTTTTTGTTCCTGTTCAGCCATGCATTTTGCAACATGCATTGCTGATGCGAGATTGATGGTCGCACCGATGGTTCTCGTCCCTTCCTCTTCGTGAAGGACCAATCGATGTGTCAGTTGGTGAAGGACGTCCTGATCGATGCGCTCGAAGACCCACTTCTCATCTTCAATTCGGACGAGGGCTGGAACATCAACAAGTGGCCCCATGCTTTGCTCAACGGTCTTGGTACGAGCTTCTAAGCCTGCAAGATCTCGAAGTGGTTGCCAACGACGTTGCCGTGTTGGTGCTTTGATTCTGCGATTTTTTTCAACGCCTGCGCGAAACGCTCTGCTCATTCCCATCCCATCCAGAAATCCGAAGATTTCTAGTTGTTGCATCGCCATCTCGCATATAACAAGCGCGACAAGATTGTCCATGAAACGGTCAATTTCAAACGGATATTGTATCAATCCACACGGAACAAGCATTCTGTTGGACGTTTGAAGAACCTATGACGGTATTTGGCAATCAAACGATAACCAATGTTGCGCAGTGGTAATGGAATCAACCACAGCACTGGGAACCACATTTTGTAGTACCAACGCATGTACAAGACACAACGAATTCCTGCAGCTGAACGAATGTAGGGCTTCCCATTTCGAATCAAATAAACAGAATCTGCGTCGCGCAACTTCGCTGGAAGCGTTTCGATGACTCGCTGTGCATCCTCGTGAAGAATTGGACGATAACCCAACTGCTTGCCTCGGGCAAGACGCTTGTCGATGAAGGTCGCAAGACGATGACAGAGCCCACAATCGCCATCGAGAAACAGGAAATCACGTTGATCGTTCACATCAATACGTTCAGCCACTTCGATCGACCATGTTTTGACAGGAAGTCCTTTGGAGAAATGAACCAAATCTGGAGAAAGAACGTCCAGCCCCATGTTGTAGGATTCAAGCAACGTGTTGGCTTCAAGACGGATTTCACCATCTTGGAAGGACCATGGTTGATGGTACACATAGGCTCGACGAAGGCAGCCTTCGTGTTCGGTGTACAGGCAGTAACGTTCGAACAGGAAGTATTCCAACGAATCTGGTTCAGCCGATCGTATCGAGCCTTTCGCATTCGATGTTCCTCGCAGTTCTGCACCATCGCTCGAGCGACGCGATTGCCATTGCAATTCGTCTCCGTTTCGCTTGACCTTGGCTTTCGCATAGCGATAAGCGAGACCGTAGGCACGAGGTGCATGGAAACATGTCACGAGACTTTTCGCATCCAACGTGAGGAAGAAAACGCCTGGTTGTCCGTCCTTGACAACGTACGTACGTACATTGAATTCAGCAAAGGTGGAGATGCCAGGAACAGACGGAAGTCCTCGTGGTCGTACGTTCTTCATGATGAACGGAATCACACCAACGTAGGCTTCATCGTTGAAGGAATCGATTTCCAATCCCTTTGGAAGATTTGATCGAAGCCGGTCAGCATCGACCTTCCAATGCATAAAGGTCAGTTCACGCCACTCTTGCGAGATGGCATACGGGCGCATCGGCATTGGAAACGGAAGGTGCTCGCCTTCGTATACTGCGCCCATGTCGTTCCTAGATGGTGCTCATGTTTGAACATCATTGACGGCTTCTCGTTGCATGACGTAGGTCAAGCATGGATGAAAACACGCACAGTGCAGCACCCATTGGGAGTGCGTAGCGCAAACCCTCGCCACTCAACACGACCAAAGCCAGCGTGATGATTGCCAGCAGAGCAATCGTGACCATTTGGTAAACAGGAGGCGAAGGTGCAGACGATTCCATTGTCCAGGACAACGGCGTCGTTGCCATGATGGCGAACCATGCACCGAGAACGATGAATGGAGCATGCTCAAACATGAGGAACCACAACAAAGGCCCGAACATCAAGCTCCAACGGACCCAATTCAGTTCAGGTCGTGAACCATCATCAAAGCCAAGGAATGGGAGCAGCAACACGCCTGCCATCAGGGCACACATCCATCCCACCAGCCACAATGAAGAGCGTACAGATGTTGCATCCGGTGTCTGTTGATCGTGCATAAGGAGACCTGTGACCAGCAACAGAAGGGCAACGCTCACACCAATGCTCCATGCAAGTGCTTTGCTTCGACCGTTACCAGCGCCGAGGTGTGCATCGATGTCTCGATGTGGGGCCGAAAACACGTGGAGATTGAACGCGACAATCACCCACAACCAGAGCGTTGCTGTCTGATCATCTTGCCTTGGATTGCTCCACCAAGAAGCATCAAACACGCCAGAGTCGAGATAGGCCATGAACAGATAGCCAAAGGCAGTCA